>NZ_CP051185.1:6300000-6423694 GCF_012516315.1 Limnospira fusiformis SAG 85.79
ACTTCCTGATTTCAGTGAAATTCAGCGATCGGGATTTGAACTTCCTGATTTAATTGAAATTCAGCGATCGAGTTTTCGTTGGTTTTTAGAAACCGGGCTAATTGAAGAATTAGAAAGTTTCTCGCCCATCAGTGATTATACAGGGAAACTAGAACTGCATTTCTTAGCCAGAGATTACAAGCTGAAACAGCCCAAATATGACGTAGACGATGCCAAACGGCGGGATAGTACATACTCCGTGCAGATGTACGTCCCTACCCGACTAATTAACAAAGAAACCGGGGAGATTAAGGAGCAGGAAGTTTTTATCGGAGACCTGCCCTTAATGACCGAACGTGGCACGTTTATTATTAACGGAGCCGAGCGAGTTATTGTTAACCAAATTGTGCGGAGTCCGGGGGTATACTACAAATCGGAAATCGATAAAAATAAACGACGTACCTATAGCGCCTCCCTCATCCCGAACCGAGGCGCTTGGTTGAAATTTGAAACCGATAAAAATGATCTAGTTTGGGTAAGAATTGACAAAACTCGCAAACTGTCGGCTCAGATACTTCTGAAAGCCCTAGGATTGACGAATAACGAAATATTTGACGCATTGCGGCACCCAGACTACTTCCAAAAAACCATCGAAAAAGAAGGGGAATTTAGCGAAGAAGATGCCCTGATGGAGTTGTATCGAAAACTGCGACCAGGGGAACCTCCCACCATCACCGGGGGAGAACAACTTTTGCAGAATCGCTTCTTTGACCCGAAACGCTATGATTTGGGTCGGGTAGGACGGCATAAACTGAACCGGAAACTAAGGCTAAGTGTGCCAGATAGCACCAGAGTCCTAACTCCCACTGATATTCTATCGGCGATCGACTACCTGATTAACCTAGAATACGACATCGGCGAAACCGATGACATTGACCACCTGGGTAATCGTCGGGTGCGTTCAGTAGGGGAACTATTGCAAAACCAAATCCGAGTAGGTTTAAACCGTTTAGAAAGAATTATTCGGGAACGGATGACCGTTGGCGATGCCGAAACCCTAACCCCCGCCTCCCTAGTGAACCCGAAACCTTTGGTAGCAGCCATCAAAGAATTTTTCGGGTCTAGCCAACTGTCCCAATTTATGGATCAAACTAACCCCCTAGCGGAATTAACCCATAAACGGCGTTTATCTGCCCCTAGTCCCGGTGGCTTAACACGAGAACGGGCTGGCTTTGCTGTGCGTGATATTCACCCAAGCCACTATGGTCGTATCTGTCCCATCGAAACCCCAGAAGGACCGAACGCGGGTCTAATTGGCTCCCTGGCTACCCACGCCCGGGTTAACCCCTACGGCTTCATCGAAACCCCTTACTATCCCGTAGAAAATGGACGAGTGCGCCGAGATTTGTCTCCGGTGTATATGACGGCTGACGAGGAAGACGATTTACGGGTAGCACCAGGAGACATTAGCTATGACTCCGAGGGATATATCCTCGGCGACCTAGTTCCGGTGCGTTATCGTCAGGACTTCACCAAAACCAGCCCCGACCAAGTGGACTATGTAGCGGTTTCCCCGGTGCAAATTGTCTCGGTAGCTACCTCCCTAATTCCCTTCCTAGAACACGATGACGCTAACCGTGCGCTGATGGGTTCCAATATGCAGCGCCAAGCAGTTCCGCTGCTGCGTCCTGAACGTCCGTTTGTAGGAACGGGACTAGAAGCCCAGGCGGCGCGGGACTCAGGTATGGTGATTGTATCTCGTACTGATGGAGAAGTCAGTTATGTGGATGGCGCGAAAATTCGGGTGATTGACCCGGAAGGTTGGGAAATCGAATATGAACTGCAAAAATACCAACGGTCTAACCAAGATACCTGCTTAAACCAGCGCCCCTTAGTCTATGAAGGCGACCAAGTAGTGGCAGGTCAGGTGTTAGCTGATGGTTCCTCGACGGAAGGGGCAGAATTGGCTCTGGGTCATAACGTTTTAGTGGCCTATATGCCCTGGGAAGGCTACAACTATGAAGACGCAATCCTAATTAGTGAACGTCTGGTTTATGACGATGTTTATACGTCAATCCATATCGAAAAATTTGAGATTGAGGCGCGACAAACCAAACTAGGACCCGAAGAAATTACCCGCGAAATACCCAACGTCGGGGAAGACTCCCTGCGACAACTGGACGCTTCCGGGATTATTCGCATTGGCGCTTGGGTAGAGTCGGGAGATATTCTGGTAGGAAAAGTTACCCCGAAAGGAGAGTCGGACCAACCCCCAGAAGAAAAACTGCTGCGGGCTATCTTTGGAGAAAAAGCCAGGGATGTGCGGGATAACTCGCTGCGGGTTCCTAATGGTGAAAAAGGGCGGGTGGTCGATGTGCGGGTGTTTACCCGAGAACAAGGCGATGAACTGCCCCCAGGAGCTAATATGGTGGTGCGGGTCTATGTGGCACAAAAACGTAAAATTCAGGTGGGAGACAAAATGGCGGGCCGCCACGGTAATAAGGGGATTGTCTCGCGTATTCTTCCCATTGAAGATATGCCCTATCTCCCTGATGGTCGGCCAATGGATATCGTCCTGAATCCCCTGGGTGTGCCTAGTCGTATGAATGTAGGTCAAATCTTTGAGTGTTTGATGGGATGGGCGGGAGAAAACCTGAAACGGCGGTTTAAGGTGATCCCGTTTGATGAAATGTTTGGTCAAGAAATGTCCCGTGAGACAGTCCACAGTAAACTTAAAGAAGCCCGCGAAAAACTCAAAAAGGATTGGTTATTTAGTGAGGAATACCCAGGCAAAACTATTGTTTATGACGGCCGCACGGGAGAAGCCTTTGACCAACCGGTAACGGTGGGTATCGCTTATATCCTCAAGTTGGTTCACTTGGTGGATGATAAGATTCACGCCCGGTCTACTGGTCCATATTCTTTGGTGACTCAACAGCCGTTGGGTGGAAAGGCACAACAGGGCGGTCAGCGGTTCGGAGAAATGGAGGTGTGGGCATTGGAAGCGTTTGGGGCAGCTTATACTTTGCAAGAGTTGCTAACGGTTAAGTCTGATGATATGGCAGGCCGTAATGAAGCTCTAAATGCGATCGTTAAAGGCAAAGCTATCCCTCGACCAGGTACGCCAGAATCGTTTAAAGTGCTGATGCGGGAGTTGCAATCTTTGTGTTTGGATATTGCAGTCCATAAGGTGGAAACTAACAAAAAGGATGGTGCTAGTAAAGATGTGGAGGTGGACTTGATGGCTGATGAGCCTCACCGGGTCAGACCACCTTCTAAGCCTACATACGATTTGAGCGTCATTGATGACGACGACGAGCAGGGTAGCTGGTTGTAGGTCAATTTATCTGCTGGGGCGGGTTCATACAAGCACCTGCCCCTCTCCGCGCACCGGCGACGATGGAACGGTTTTTTGTGTTAGCATTCAATGCAATGGATGGGTTGTTCTGTGAGCGCATTTTGGGACGGGCTAAGGACTGGGAATGTCACGGTGGTAAATATAAACGAGTCCGACATCGGGGGATTGTTTGCGAACGTTGCGGGGTAGAAGTTACAGAATCGCGGGTGCGACGACATCCCATGGGCTTTATTAAGCTGGCGGTTCCTTGACCAGGAGAGTTCGAGAAGATAAGGAGGGGAACATGATTTCCCAATATGTGCGGACAACGGCTGGTCGAATTATCTTCAATAAAACTGTGCTAGATGCTCTAGTTTAACAATACAAGGCGGCTTGGGGAGAGATTTACTCAGTAGATAATATCCGAAAACCCGCCGATGCCTGAAAATTTTAACTTTGACTGTGAACTGCTCCCTGGTCAGATAATCGAGGTGATAATGTGCATCCTTTTACTATTGCTGTCTTGCTCAGTATGCTGGATGGGGTGCGGTAAAAAAAGGCGATCGCCTTAAAGCCAGAAACCGCCTTTCTGTCAACATCTGTGTTTCTGTGGCAAAAATTTGGTCAAGAAACCCGGTTTTTGCGGTGCGGGGATGGGGTAAAATGGGGATGGTATTCTCTACCCGGTGTGTGGCTATGGATGAAAAGCGATCGCAGTCTTATCTCTCGCTGATTCAAGAACGCCTCAACGTTCAGGGCAGGGACTAAAATACTAGGGTGTGTAGGAACACTCAGTCGTCAGTAGAAACTGAGACTCTAAACTTGCCCACCAATCCTTGACTGGAGATAGATGTCTGGTATGCGTATTTACCTAGACACAAGCGTTTTAAATCGTCCCTTTGACGATCAATCACAGGTCTAAATATTTTTAGAAACCCAGGCGTTTCTTCTAATTCTAACCCTGATTGAAAGTCAGAAAATTGCTCTGGTCAGTTCCAGTGTTTTAGACTATGAAAATAGTCGTAACTCTCGTCTTGACCGTGCCAATGCTGTCAAGATCTGGCTTAGTTTGTCCAAGACCTATCAGAAACTGACACCTGAGATTCGCCTTCGAGCAAAAGCACTGGAAGAGATGGGTGTTAAGTCTTTAGATGCTTTACACATTGCCAGCGCGGAAGCGTCTGGGAGTGATTATTTTCTCACCTGCGATAAACGTCTGATTAATCGCTGCCAAGCCCTAGATTTACCAGTTATGAATCCCACCTATTTTATCACGGAGGTTGATTATGAAGGTTAATTTACCAACAGAACAACAAGTTATCGAAGAGGCGCTAAAAATTCTATCCGCCCACATGGAACCTGTCAAATTTGCTAGATTTGTTGTGGCTTGTCAACTGGGGGCAGGCGATTATTTGTTGAGTAAAGATGACACCTTTGCGGATGAAACAGTGGATAGTTTATATGATAAAATTCGGGATTTTGAGCAGAAAAAAACTTGAGTTAGCCTTTACAAATGGGTGTTAACTATCCAGTTTCTGGGACAAGTTTTGTGAAAGATGAGTCGGTGGAAGCAACCCGGTTTCTGGATTGTGGTGTAAAATGGGGATGGTATTCTCTACCCCCTGTGTGGCGATGGATGAACCATGAGTGCAGTCTTATCTCTCGCGGATTCAAGAACTCCTTACCTTTGCCAAGCGGCTGCTGGGGAATGAATGTCTTTTGAAATGATGAGGTGATGGTAGATGCAAGCAATTAACATACAAATTCCCATAGAATTAATTGAGCAAGGTGAGACGGCAGTTTTAGAACAAATTGCCATGCAGCTTTACGAAAATAAGGTGTTTACCTTTAGTCAAGCCCGTCGGTTGTTGAATTATTCCGTGTGGGAGTTTCAAAAACTGTTGGGAGAAAATCATGTTGTTCGGCAATACGACCAAGATGATTTAGCAGAGGATATCGAAGCGATTAAATCAGGATTGTGGGATGGTTAAAGTCATTTGCAATGCTACGCCTTTGATTAATTTTGCAAGTATTAATCACTTAGATATATTAAAATACCTGTTTGCCGAGATAGTCATTCCCCAAGCGGTTTACTCGGAAACCGTTGAATCAGGATTTCCTAACTCGGAAACCATTGTTAATGGAATTGAAGCGGCTTGGCTTAAAGTTAAGTCGGTGCAGGAGATGCCAGAATCCATCCCTTTAGAATTAGATGCTGGGGAAAGGGAGGTGATTGCTTTAGCACTGAGCGAACAAACAACCAGGGTTGTATTGGATGAAAAAAGAGCTAGAAAAGTGGCTCAATCTTTAAAATTGAATGTGATTGGCACGTTAGGGATTTTGATGTTAGCCAAACAAAACCAGATTATCCCCAAGGTGAGACCCCTATTGGATGCAATGATGACAGAAGCCCAATACTGGGTTAATGAATCTCTGTATGACAATGTTTTGCAAGCTGTTTCTGAGGATGAAATCGAGTAGGGTGGGCGACTCTCCCGATTACTCTCGGTGGGGGAAAAGAAACCCGGCTTCTAGCAGCATCTGGTGTTTCTTCACAAAAATTCAACAAAGAAACCCGGTTTCTCAGTCGCAGGGATGGGGTAAAATCGGGATGGTATCCCCTACCCCGTGTGTGGCGATGGATGAACATAGAGTGCAGTCTTATCTCTCCCTGATTCAAGAACTCCTTACCTGTGCCAATGGGATGGAGTTGTCTGGGAGGGGGGACTATCTCCGTCATGGTGGGAAACCCAAATAAAATCTCTATTGTTACCCAGGAAATCACCATGAATATTAGGCAATTGATTGATTTCGCTGGGTTAATTTATGAGGAAAAATAGTCATGAAAGGAATTAAATTTGTGGTGAATGAAGCCGGAGAAAAACAGGCGGTATTAATTGATTTGGCTGAGTGGGGTGAGTTATGGGAAGATTTCTATGATGTGTTGGTGGCTCATGCTCGTGAGCAGGAGGAGGAGGTGTCTTGGGAGGAGTTAAAACAAGACATCCAGGCAGAAGCGAATCGCAAATGAAGGGTATGCTGTCCGGTTTAAGAAGTCGGCGGCTGGGGTGGTTCGGATTGTGCGCGTGAGGCATCGTCGGGATGTCTATCGGAGTTGATTTAAGGATGCCGATTAGTCTCCAGTCACAAGGGGATGGCAGGCGGGAAAAGAAACCGGGTTTCTAGCAGCATCTGGTGTTTCTTCACAAATATTTAAGAAAAAAATTGGGTTTCTCAGTCGCGGGGATGGTGTAAAATGGGGGTGCTATCCTGAGCTATTGCGTTGCAATTGATGATTAATGATTGAGGGAAAACGTTGTTGTGAGGATTATTGCTCGCAGTACATTACGAGAGTTTTGGCAGTTGCACGCCGATGCTGAACAACCATTAAAGGCTTGGTTTCAGGATGTCCGTAGCATGAACTGGACAAGCCCAGCAGATATTAAAGCGATTTATGGTAATGCCAGTATTCTTCCTAATAATCGGGTGGTTTTTAATATAAAAGGAAACAATTACCGGATAATTGTTCATGTTCGTTATGATTTGGGGATTGTCTTTATTCGCTTTATTGGTACTCATAAGGACTATGATAATATTGATGCAACCACGATTTAAAGAGGTGAAACCCATGAAATTAAAACCCATTAAAACTGAGGCGGATTATCGTGAAGCTTTAGCAGAGGTTGAACGGTTATTTGATGCGCCTATAAATACGGATGATGGGGATAGGCTTGAGGTTCTGACAGCCCTGATTGAAGTCTATGAAGAACAACATCATCCCATTGAGTTACCATCACCTTATGAGGCTATTTTATACTATCTGGAAAGTCGCCAGCCACCTGTTTTAAGTTTTATTGATGGATTGAAGCGGCGCGGGGTAAGTGAGCAGGTGATTCAAGAGGCTTTAAATGAATCGATAATGGAGAATTGAGGAAAAGGAGCAAATTTAAGGGCTAGTCTGCGGGGAAAAGCCACGGGTCTTCTATAGGGTGGGATTGGTTGCAGGGAATACAAAATTGTAGAGGCGAAAAATTTTTCGCCCCTACCGCAACGGGTGTAATCTGCTATCAATTTTACTTATCATCTTGAACCCAGAACACCCTTGATTACTTAGATTAGGGCAAAGAAACCGGGTTTCTAGTAGCATCTCTGTTCTTTAACAAAGGTTTAGGAAAGAAACCCGGTTTCTGGGTGGTTTATGGGAGGTTTGTGAGTCTCGGTGGGGGAAAAGAAACCGGGTTTCTAGCAGTATCTCTGTTTATTCACAAAAATTTAACAAAGAAACCCGGTTTCTCAGTGGCGGGGATGGGGTAAAATGGTGATGGTATTCTCTACCCCATGTGTGGCTATGGATGAAAAGCGATCGCAGTCTTATCTCTCGCGGATTCGAGAACTCCTTACCTAGATACTTGGCGGATGATGCGGTTAAGCTACCATCGATCAGCTTTGGGAGAGCGGTTAATCATTGTTCTCGATCAACCTTTTGGGCTAGGGATGAATATTGTGTAATGAAACATCAAAATTTATCGGAAATTATCGAGTTAATTAAAAGTTGGTTTGGGGTACATTATGGCGATCGCGTGAGTCAAATTGTCTTATATGGTTCTCAGGCGAGAGGGGAAGCCAAACCTGATTCTGATATTGATATATTGATTGTTCTGAGGCAGGGTTTTGATTATGCTCAAGAAATTGAGAGGACGAGTGAGTTTATTCAGGAATTATCTTTAAGGTATGATACGGTTATTTCCCGTGCTTTTATTTCGGATTTTCGGTTTAATCATGAAAAAAGTCCTTTTTTACTGAATGTTCATCGAGAGGGAATTGATTTATCAAGGATGAACAGCGGTTATTGTGGGAGAAGGCGCGGCGGAGTTTAGTGGGGGCAAGTTTATTGTTAGAAAATAACCTGTCTGAACTGTCAATGTCTCGTGCCTATTATGCGATGTTTTATGTGGCTTGTGCATTTTGGCTCCGTAAGGATTTAAGTTTTTCGAGCCATTCTGCTGTCATCAGTGCTTTTGGTCGGGAATTTGCCAAGGATAATCAAAGGTTTCGAGAATTTCACAGATATTTGATTGATGCCCAGGATTTGCGAAACCGTAGTGATTATGATTTAGATGTTGGCATTGGTGCATCTGAGGTGAGGGTACAGATTCAAATAGCTGAAAGTTTCATGGATTTTTTTGAGAATTATCAGGAGGGTTAAAGGGCAAGAAACTGGGTTTTTGAGATAATTTAGGGGTAAAATGAGAGAATGAGCGCAACCAGGTTTCTCCGTTAGGGGGGGAGAAGTGAGGGATGCAAGAAACCCTGTTTCAAGATGGTAAGGAAAAATTTAACAAAGAAACCGGATTTCTCAGTGGCGGGGATGGGGTAAAATGGGGGTAATATCCTGAAATGCACCATGCTAACCACGGAAGAGGTAAAATCAAGATTATGAGTCTAGTGATTTCCGCAGACATTGTTAAGGCTAGTGGACTTTCTGAACAAGAGTTAATTATCGAGTTGGTATTATTGCTGTTTCAGCAGGAAAAAATCAGCTTGGGTAAGGCAGCCGAGTTACTGAATATCTCGCAGGTTAGATTCCAACAGATTCTCTCAGAGAGGGGCATTAATATTCATTACGATGTCGAGGAATTGCAGGAGGATATCCAGCATTTAACGGCTAAGGGATGGCTATGATTGTTGTGAGTGATACTTCTCCGTTAAGTGGGTTGGCATTGGAAGTGAAAGCAGAAGAATGATTGATTAATGAACGGTTAGGACGAAGGGAAGCAATCAATTTGGGGTTGTCGATTACCGGATTATTAGGAATTTTGCTAGTAGCAAAGCGTCGGGGTTTGATTCCTCAGATTAGACCGATTATGGATAGTTTAATCTGGGAGGCTAATTTTCGGATTGGCTCAAATTTATATAGAGAGGTTTTAGCGGCTGCTGGGGAATGATAAAGTGATAAAATTCTGCGTTTGGGGTGGGGGAAAAGAAAACGGGTTTCTAGCCAAGTCTCTGTTCTTTTACAAATATTTTCTAAAGAAACCCGGTTTATGGGAGGTCTCTGGGAGGTTTGTGAGTCTCGGTGGAGGGTGGTATGAGATGAACTAAGAAAGTATTTTTACTTCATATTGCTCAAACATACCATCTTCTGATACCAAGGTTAAACCTTCAGATTTGGCTTGGGAAATCAATAATCGGTCGAACGGATCTCGATGATGGAAGGGTAACGTTTGTAATATCAATAAGTGCGAAAGCTGAATGGGGAGAATTTGAATACCGCTGGGAAGGATAAAATTGATTACAATTTGTTCTAGTGGGATTGCCAGTTCGAGTTTACCGAGGCTGGTTTTAATGGTTATTTCCCAGAGGCTAACAATACTTAGGTGCAAAGTGTTGCTTTCATCCTCGATCGCTTCCCTTGCGGTTTGGCTAAGATTTGGGTTGCCTTCTATCAGCCAAATCAAGATATGTGTATCTAGTAATAATTTCATTACATATACTCAGCAAAATCATCAAGGGGGGCGTCAAAGTCTTCGGCAATCTTGATTTTGCCCTGCATACAACCAAATAAATTTTTACGGCTGATTTTTGGATCTACAAATAGGTTTGGCTGTTGTTGCCACTGGGTAATTAAGTAGGAGACGAGTTGCAACTGCTCTTGGCGATCGAGTTGGGTGACTTCTGCTAAGACTTTTTCTAGGAGGGGACTCATCATTTACCTCAACTTGGGTATTTCTTTGATTATACTATTTTGGGAGGGGAAAGGGGAAAAGTCTGGGAAAAGAAACCGGATTTCTCGCCAAGTATCTGTTTCTTAACAAATATTTAACAAGGAAACCCGGTTTTTCAGTTATGGGGATGGGGTAAAATGGAGATACTATCCTGAAGCTGTTGCATCATGGTAACCACCGAAACTGAAATCTTAGCGATTCTGCGTAACCTCCCCCAACCCGCCCTGGAAGAAGCTAAACTATTCTTAGACTTTTTAGCTTGGCGGTATCAAAACACCTCACCCAAAGGAGCAACGTTAATCGCAAATCTGCGGGGAAAAGCCACAGGGGATATGACTACTGATGAGATTCTGAATTTAACGCGGGGTGAAGAATGACGGATTTCCTCGTAGATAGTAATGTGATTCTGGATGTATTAACTGAAGATTCCCATTGGTTTGACTGGTCAGCCGCGCAACTAGCTGATTGCGCTGAAACTGGAACACTGCATATCAACCCTATTATTTATGCAGAAGTATCCATTGGTTTTAAAGATGTAACGGAAGTGGAATCGGTATTATCTTATAGCTTTTTTCAGAGAGACGGATTACCTTATGAGGCGGCATTTTTAGCGGGTCAAGCCTTTTGGCAATATCGTCGCCGAGGTGGAGTGAGGCGATCGCCTTTACCGGATTTCTATATCGGCGCTCATGGGCTTGTGTGTGGGTACACCCTGCTAACTCGTGATACCACCCGTTATCAAACTTATTTCCCTGAACTTCTCCTCATCAGTCCCTAAGTTAAGCGGTGTTCTGAGACTGGGTTGAGGGGAAAGAAACCGGGTTTCTAGCAGCATCTCTGGTTCTTAACAAAAATTTAACAAAGAAACCCGGTTTCTCAGTCGCGGGGATGGTGTAAAATCGGGATGGTATCCCCTACCCGGTGTGTGGCTATGGATGAACAGCGATTCCAGGCTTATTTCTCCCTGATTCAACAACTCCTCGACTGTCCGAGTGGGGAGGAATTGCAAATCCTCGACGATCATCTGGAGTTGCTGGATGAGGGATTTGTGCGAGTGTGCGAGGTGCTGGCGGAACGGTTACAGGAGGAGGGGGAGGAAAGTACGGCGGCGTTTTTACGGGATGTGGTTCAAGAGGTGGAGGAATATCTCAATTCAGATGAAGATGGCGATGAATTTATGGAAATCCGAAGTTCCCCCACGCCGGAAGACTATTTCAAGTTTTTAATAGAAGTATTGCAAGCTACTCAAGATAGTCATGGCAATCCCACGGTGGTTTATCCGGTGCTTCAACATAACCTCGATAAATTGAATGAAAATTTGTATGATATTTTGCCAATTTTGGCGAGTCAAATTTTGAAAAAACATAACAACAATCAATTGATTAAATTTGCCGCAATAATTGGTGAATTTGCTAATTTAATTCAGCAGTTTCCATTGGGAAGTCGAGCGGATAATCTGGAAATTGGAATTATAAGCTATGAAATCAGCTTAACTGTTTTCACACAAGAAAGACACGAAAAAATATGGGCAAAACTTCAAAACAATCTAGGGACTGCCTACTCAGACCGCATTAAAGGAGAGCGGGCGAACAATCTTGAGCAGGCTATTGTTGCCTATAAAGAGGCATTAGCAGTCCATACTCGTGAATCATTTCCAAAAGATTGGGCATTGACTCAAAATAACTTGGGTAATTCCTATAGAGAACGGATCAGAGGAGAGCGAATAGACAACTTAGAACAGGCTATTATTGCTTATAATGCGGCATTAGAAATACTTACCCGCGAAGACTATTCAACCGATTGGGCGACGACCCAAAATAATCTGGGGCTTGCCTATAGAAACCGCATAAAAGGAGAACAATCAGATAACTTAGAATATGCTATTGCCGCTTTTCAATCTGCTTTAGATGTTTATGACTTTACTTCTTTTCCTGAAGATTGGGCAATGACTCAAAATAACTTGGGTACGGCCTACTATTACCGGATTAAAGGAGAGCGCGTGGACAACTTAGAATATGCTATTGCCGCCTTTCAATCTGCTTTAAAAATTTATACCTGTACTACCTTTCCTGAAAAATGGGCAATTGCTAAAATTGGTTTGGGTGCAGCATACTCAGACCGCATTAAAGGAGAGCGTGCGAATAATCTTGAGCAGGCTATTATTGCCTATAAAGAGGCATTAAAAGTCCATACCCGTGAAGCCTTTCCTTACGAATGGGCATTGATTCAAAATAACTTGGGGCTTGCTTACAGTAACTTAATGGGCGAAGATCAAGCGGACAGCTTAGAACAGGCAATTGCTTTCTATACATCGGCATTAGTAGTTCGTACTCGTATCTCTTTTCCTTACGAATGGGCACAGACTCAAAATAATTTAGGCAACGCCTATTGTGACCGCATTAAGGGAACAACTGTGGGTAATATAGAACAGGCAATAGCTGCTTTTGAATCTGCATTAGACATCTATAACCAGAATGCATTTCCCTATGAATGGGCAACGACTCAAAATAACTTGGCCAATGCCTATGTGGAAATAGATAAAGTCGAAGCTGCTACGATCTGTTACAGAGCCGCCTTACAAATCTATACTCCTTCTTCCTTCCCCATCAACTGCCTCGGAACCGGAAGCAACCTCGGCAACCTCGGCTACGACCTCCAAAACTGGGAAATCGCCATCGAAGGCTACAACCAAGCCATCCTAGCCATCGAACAAAGCCGCTACTGGGCCACCTCCGAAGCCACCAAACGGGAACTCATCGCCAACTCCCTCGATATCTATCAAAAAATGGTGCAAGCCTGCATCAACCACCAAGACTACGCCCAAGCCTTGCTCACTGTCGAACGCAGTAAATCCCGCACCCTGATCGAACTCCTCGACAGCGCCCACCTCTACCCCAAAAACGCCACCGACGCACAAAAACAACGCATCAGCGACTTGCGCCGTCAAATCGCCATCTACCAACAACAACTCGCCTACCCCTCCAGCAACACCCCCACCACCGAGAAGCACCCCAACCAACCCTCACCGGAAACCCTCATCCGCCAACAACTCCAAGCCGCTAACCAGCAATTCCAAGACTTGCTCACGGAACTCGACGACCCCAACTTTACCCTCACCCAACAAGTCCCCCCGCAACTCCCCGACTTGCGCCGCCTCCTCCCCCCTCAAACCGCCCTCATCGAGTGGTATCTCCCCACCGAAGCCGACTCCGGGTTTTACGCCTTCCTCGTCACCCGCGAAAACGACCAAATCCAGATTACCCCCCACCCCTTCAACGCCACAGACCGCCAACACCTCGACGAAGCCATCAGCGACTACCGCAGCGACTACGGACAACCCTCCTGGAATCAGCAACTCCCCCAACGCCTGGAAACCCTCAGCGCCGCCTTGCAACTCCCCCGCCTTCTGGGTGACTTATCCCAGATTAAACAGCTTATCCTGATTCCCCACCGGGAACTGCACCTCATCCCCCTCCACGCGCTCCCCGTCCCCTCTTCTCCCCTCTCCCGCGCTGGGAGAGGGGCTGGGGGTGAGGGCAAACCCCTACAAGACGGGTTCCCCGTGCAATATGCCCCCAGTTGTCAAATTCTCAACACCCTCCAGCAGCGTCCCCCCCTCAACCGGGAAACCGTCCCCTTTTTCGCGATTCAAAACCCGACGGAAGACCTGAACTATGCCGAGTGGGAGGTGGAACTATTATTGCGCCAATTCAGCCCCCATCAAGTCTTGCGTCGCCACAAAGCTACCCAGGAGAATTTAAGCCAACCCCAGACCCAAACCTTCCTGGAACAGAGTCACGCGGTCCACTTTGGCTGTCACGGGGAATTTGACGAAAACAACCCCCTCAACGCCTATCTGAGACTGGCAAATCAGGAAAAGCTGACCTTTCTGGATATTTTCAACCGTCTTAATATTCCCCTCTGTCGCCTGCTGGTGCTGTCGGCTTGCAAAACTGGCTTGGTGGAAACTTCCCACACTGATGATTATGTGGGATTATCCAGTGCGTTTTTCTACGCCGGAGCGCGAACGGTGGTCGCCAGTCTCTGGAATGTGGATGAACTGGCGGCGACTCTGGTGACGCTGCGCCTCTATCAAATTTTACCGGATTATCCCTCGGTGACAGTGGCTTTGCAAGCGGCTCAAACTTGGTTGCGGGGGGTATCTTGTGATGATATTCTCGACTGGCTAAAACATGAGCAGAAGGCGACCCCGGAGGAAGTGGAAGAAGTGGAAGACCGTTTGATTTTATTTGATGACCCCCCGTTTGCGGAGGCTTGTTATTGGTCTGCGTTTACGGCAACGGGTTTATAATGGGGAGAATTGAGCCATGATGAGGTCGAACCATGATGCCAACATCTGAAAATGAACGGATTGTGCGGGCTTTTTTACTGCTTCTGCATCGAGAAAGTAAAAAACCCGAGAGTGCGATTATTCCCCCCACGGCTTGGGAAACTTTGGAGGAACTGAAAGCCAACCTCGCCTCAGCTAATGATGATATTAAAACTATAGCACGAGCGATCGCAAAATGGTGTAAAAACCACCAATATCGTGAAATCCTCCAAGCACTCCGCCCCGTCCAAGCTGATGCGATCGATGAGTATGAAGACCCAGATGATGTGGCAACGGAGGAAGAAATTAAATTGACTAACTTATCAACTCGATTTGTGCAGGAAACTATCGATAAATCTCAACAGCAGCACCAGCAGCAATCATCATGAAAGATAAGGTTATTTATGCCCCAGAAATCCGCTTGTTTACCTATCATTTAAAAATCCTAAGTACCACCAACCTACAAGACACGGATCAGGATTTGCCTCTCAGGTCAATGATTGTTTATTATCTCCAGTTATTGGCAGATTATGGGTTGGTGGATTCTCTGGTGAAAAACTTACAAAAAGAGATTTTATCCCCGTGGGCAATTCTTGATAATTGGTTTCAGTATATTCAGACAATTAGGGGACTTGTATGGTGGATTAAACTGAGAATAATTGTCCTGGAAATTCTGATTGATTGGCATAATTATCTGAGTGGAAAGACCCTAGAAGATGTCATCCAGGAATATCTATTTAGGTCGGATTTTGATTATTTAACTAATGGCAATAATCTATTTTTTCAAATCATAAATAATCCGGGCAAGATAGGGATTCAACGAGTTAATTTACCGCCCAAATATCGGGGATTTTTCTATCCTCAATATCTGAATGATAGCTATAGTTTTTTATTGCACATCTTCCATCCCCAAAAACTGGGAAAAGATGGGGTAAAATTCTCAGATATTGCGAAATTAAGCCCCCCAAAGTCATTTTTTGCGGGAACGTCAACAAGCCTAGATGAACCGCTGCAAACTCATCTCAAACACGCCTCTTGGGGAACAACGATGCTGTTTAGTGGTTTTATTGACTCTCGCCCAGGGACTTTGGAGGAGGGGAAAAAATTAGCCGATGAACTATTACAAAACCTGTTAAAACCAGACCCGAAAAAACCAGCGCCGCCTTTCTGGGCTAGTCGAGAGTTTTTGGGGGGATTTCTGTATGAATATCAGGATATTTATAGTCCCCATCCCTACGGAAAGATTATGATTTTGCTGCTATTTTCGGAGGAGAGTAAAGAGAAAATTAATGGGGTTCAGTGGTGGTTACCGGAGTTGTTTTTTTATGAGCGCAAGATTTGCCAAAATTACATAGACAGTCGGGGGGAATATAGTAAGGCTAATCAGGATATTAAAACGATAGAAAAGACGATTCGGACTTTTCCGCCTAATATTGCGACGGATGTTCCGCCGGA
Organism: Limnospira fusiformis SAG 85.79; assembly: GCF_012516315.1. Lineage (NCBI taxonomy): Bacteria > Bacillati > Cyanobacteriota > Cyanophyceae > Oscillatoriales > Sirenicapillariaceae > Limnospira > Limnospira fusiformis. Next base: position 6,315,827 of record NZ_CP051185.1, read on the forward strand.
TTTGTCGGAGGAAGAGTTAAGGTCTTTGAAAAAGGAAATTAAGAATTTGTTGGATTTATCGTTGCGGTATTCTCAACGAATGCGGAGTTTGGTGACGTTTGAGAATACGATCGCCATTAATCGGAATAATTATCTTAATACTCTCACCCGCATGGAGGTCAAAAGTAACAGTGATTTGACGGGTTGGCGGGATAAAGCCAATCATATTTTTGGCACATTTCAGGAACAAATAAAAGCGGATTTGGTTTATCTGCAACAAGGAGAACGCCTGTTAGATACCGCAATTAACACGATTCGCGGTTTGGTGGAAATTGACCAAGCGGAACGCGATCGCCTTTTGGAACATCAAATCCAAATCGCTGGCTGGGGTATTGGGGTGGGGGCGATTGTAGCTTCGACTTCGGCGTTAATTTTTCAGGAGAAAATGACGTTTCCCTGGTCTGATAATCGAGGTGATAATGTGCATCCTTTTACTATTGCTGTCTTGCTGAGTTTCGCCTGTGCTGGGTTAGGGGTACTCTTGGCGATCGCATTGATTAAGTTTGGGAAAAAAAGGCGATCGTCTTCCAATTAAACAGCGGGAGTCAAAAAATTCGGTTTCTGGGAGGGTTTTATGCTAAACTAATTTTCGGAAAATATGGTGTAATAATAAGCTAAAATATGTTAACAGATATTGCTCCAGGGGCACGAATTCTTTGCCGGGATGCTGAATGGTTGGTTAAATCTGTGGCCCTGTCTTCTGATGGCGATCGCATTATTGAAGCAGTGGGAGTGTCGGAATTTCTCCGGGGTCGTCGTATTCGCTTCCTGGAAGAGTTGGAAAAAAAAGACAGGAAACGGGGTTTACAAGTGTTGAAACCCGAAGAGACTCATTTGGTTATTGATGAAACTTCTGGTTATGTCCGTAGTTTATTATTTGTTGAGGCGAATTTAAAGCAAACTATCCCGGAAGATGGGCGGATTTATTGGGGACATAAAGCCGCTATGGATGCCCTGAATTATCAGCTTATTCCGGCGACTAAAGCCCTACAAATGCCTCGCCAACGCTTGTTAATTGCTGATGCGGTGGGGTTGGGTAAAACTCTGGAATGTGGTATCCTGGTAACTGAGTTAATTGGGAGGGGGAAAGGTCGCCGGATTTTAGTGGTTACTACTAAGTCAATGATGGGGCAGTTTCAAAAGGAGTTTTGGCTGCGGTTTACTATTCCTTTGGTGCGTTTGGACTCTGGGGAAATTCAACGAGTGCGATCGCGACTTCCGGGAAATCATAACCCTTTTCACTATTATGACCGGACAATTATTTCTATTGATACCCTCAAACAAGACCGGGAATATCGCAGTTATTTGGAACAGGCTCACTGGGATATTATTATAATTGATGAAGCCCATAATGTCGCCCGCAGAGGTAAGGGTCAGTCGGCTTCGCAGCGGGCGAAATTGGCTGAACGTTTAGCTACTCGTTCGGATACTTTGATTTTGCTTTCCGCTACTCCCCATGACGGGAAACCGGAGAGTTTTGCTAGTTTGATGAATATGCTAGATCCGACGGCGATCGCTAATGAAAGTAACTACACTAAAAATGATATCCATGACCTCTATTTGCGGCGGTTTAAAAAAGATGTTTTGCGGGATTTAAACCAAAGTATCCCTGAACGGAATGTGGAACCTGTAGAAGCGATCGCCTCCCCCCCAGAAGAGGCGGTTTTTCGGAAACTCCACGATTTGCAATTGGTCAGTATTGACCGAGGCAAAAGTGCCGGACAGCTATTTAAAACTACTCTCCTAAAGGCATTCTTATCTAGTCCGGCTGCGGGTCTGGAAACCGTGCAAAATCGCCTGAAAACTTTACAGAAAAAGCTGGATATCTCCACGGAATTAGACCAGGCAGAATTGACTGATTTGGCGGCAGGTTTGGCGGCAATAGATCAGGGGAGTTTTTCTAAGTATCAGCGACTTATCCAACTGATTAAAACTGAGTTTCAGTGGACTGGAAAAGACCCCAAAGACCGCTTGGTTATTTTTACCGGACGTTTGGAAACTTTGCGGTTTCTGGAGGCGGAACTACCCCAAGACTTGCGCTTAAAACCAGAGGCGATCGCTCGTTTAGATGGGGGTATGGCAGATATTGACCAAGTGGAAATTGTCGAGAAATTTGGCTATGAAAATTCCCCGGTGAGGATTTTAATTGCTACGGAAGTGGCATCAGAAGGGTTAAACCTGCACTATCTTAGCCATAAATTGATTCACTTTGATATCCCTTGGTCGTTGATGACTTTACAGCAGCGAAACGGACGGATCGACCGCTACGGACAAACTCGAAAACCGGAAATTCGCTATCTGCTGACTCGCTCCCAGGTTGAACGTATGGATGAGGTGGAGCGTATTATTAAAGTACTTTTAACTAAGGATGAACAGGCGATTAAAAATATTGGCGATCCTTCCGTATTTATGGGGGTATTTGACCCGGAAAAAGAAGAAAATTTGACCGCTGCTGCTATTGAAAGCGGAGTGTCGGCGGCGGATTTTGCCGAGGAGTTAGACCGCAACGCCAAGGGAGAGGGAGATGTCGATATTTTTAGCTGGTTTGAGTCGGAGTCTGGGGATACTGATGAGGGGGTTTCCATGGACTCTAGCCAGGGTGAACCTCTGGTGGAAACGGGGAGTTTGTTAAGTCTATTTCCGTCGATTTTTCAGTTTACCGCTACGGCTTTAAGGTTCATTAATTCCCAGACCAGTCCGGTTCATAATCTCCAAATTAACGAAGATGAAGGGTTTATTGAATTGCAACTTCCTCAAGAGCTAAAAAGCCGTTACGATCGCCTTCCTAAAGAAATACAACCCCAGGATAATCGGTTATTATATCTTAGCGATCGCCCCGAAGATATGATGCGGGCCATGGAACAAGCGCGAACCGAAGACGCGGACTGGTCGGCTGTTCAATACCTTTGGGAATTGCATCCTTTGGTAGAATGGATTAGCGATCGCTGTTTATTTTATTTTGGCAGACATCAAGCACCTGTGATACAATTATCTCAGGGATTAGAATCCGATGAGGTGATTTTTATCTGCTTTGGTAGTTTCCCCAACCGCCGAGGAACTTCCGTCCTAAATCGCTGGGTTTCGGTTATCTTTAAACAAGGGAAATTTCAGCGGGTTGAACCCTTTGCGGAAACTCAGAAACGCACGGAATTAGGACTGCATGAGTTGCCCAATTCCGGGACGGTTAATATTGATGATTTACTCCCTTTACGGAGTCCGGCTATTCAGCAAGCGCGGCAATATCTTCAGCAGGAAAGGCAACGGTTTCAAGACCAGTTAAATCCTCAGTTAGAGGCACAACGGGAACGCCTGGAAAGGCTGCAAGGCTATCATGTGGAACAGTTAGAGTTGCGGTGGGAAAGTGATAATATTTCGGCTAATCTGAAGCAGGATAAACAGCAGAAAGAACGCCATAAAATTGACAAGATATTCCAAGATTATCGCGATTGGGTAGAGTTGTCAATGACTACGGAAAGCGAACCTTATCTCAAGTTAATTTTTGTGATTCAGCAAGCATAGAAACCCGGTTTCTTTGTCGAGAAGTCTAGAAACCCGGTTTCTTTGAGAAACCGGGTTTCTTATCCTTGAGAAGCCGAGAAACCCGGTTTCTTTGAGAAACCGGGTTTCTTATCCTTGAGAAGCCGAGAAACCCGGTTTCTTTGAGAAACCGGGTTTCTTATCCCTGGGTTTCTTTTAGCTTCTATTCATCAAGTAGTAAGTGCTGAATTGATGAGGTTTGGATATGACTTTCGACAAAAGACTGATAATCATTCACCGAATTAAAAAGCGATCGCACCCCATCAATTTTCGGCAAAGTTCCCCCACGCAATTGGAGATATTCGGGATAGCTAGAAAACTCCCAATCTTCGGGTTTTTTAACCAAATTAGCCTTAACTGGGTTTAAATGAATATATCGTGTTAAATGGAATAAATATTCATCATTATCAACAGCGATCGCTTGAAATCTACCTTGAAATAAACCGCCAACCCTGTCATACTGCTTGTTAATTGCTTTCACATAAGACAAGCTAAATTTTTGCATCACCTCAGAAAAACAATTCTGTTTCAAATATACCAATAAATGATAATGATTAGGCATCAAACAATAAGCAATAATATCAGCCACATTAGATTCAACCAAATATTTTCTAATCAGGCGCAAAAAATGAATATAGTTGTCTTGGGTAAAAAAGATAATTTGATGATTATTACCTCGATTATAAATATGGTAGTAATGACCCGTTTCAAAAACAATTTTGCGACGTGGCATTTCCAATCAACTCCCACAACTTCAACTTTTATAACTCCGTTAAATTTTAGCGCAAGAGAGGTCTAGAAACCCGGTTTCTTTTTCGAGAGGTCTAGAAACCCGGTTTCTTCGAGAAACCGGGTTTCTTGGTAGAGAGGTCTAGAAACCCGGTTTCTTTGAGAAACCGGGTTTCTTGGTGGAGAAGTCTAGAAACCCGGTTTCTTTGAGAAACCGGGTTTCTTGTTGGAGAGGTCTAGAAACCCGGTTTCTTCGAGAAACCGGGTTTCTTGTTGGAGAGGTCTAGAAACCCGGTTTCTTCGAGAAACCGGGTTTCTTGGTGGAGAGGTCTAGAAACCCGGTTTCTTTGAGAAACCGGGTTTCTTGGTGGAGAGGTCTAGAAACCCGGTTTCTTTGAGAAACCGGGTTTCTTGGTGGAGAGGTCTAGAAACCCGGTTTCTTTGAGAAACCGGGTTTCTTGGTAGAGAAGTCTAGAAACCCGGTTTCTTTGAGAAACCGGGTTTCTTTGTGGAGAGGTCTAGAAACCCGGTTTCTTTGAGAAACCGGGTTTCTTGTTGGTCGTGAGTAGTGTAAAATGAAAATTTACAGGGTTTCTTTGACTATAAGCCGGGGTTATCGAATATTATGTTAATCGGAATTGCTAACGAAAATGAATTTTATGCCGCCTATTATTTGGATGCAATTTTAACCGAAGACCTAAAGACGATCGCCTCCGAGGTGGGGACCAATCAAGAGCCGCCGTCCCAGGCTTTGGGGAGGCTGCGGGGAGATTATTTTCGCCTCAAAACTCGCACCCAAACTATTAATATAGATAAAACTGAAATTCTCGGTCAGCAACGGCAGTTTTTTCGGCAGGTTTTGGAGGTTTTGGGGTATCAGTGGGAACCGGGGTTAAAGTGGTTGGATAATGATACCTTGCTCCCGATTTTGGCGGAAGTTAGACAGAGTTCTGGAATGCCAAATTTGTGGGTTTTGGAAGGGTTTAATCCTACCGGAGAACCTCTCGATATTCTCTCCCTGGAATTTGACCCTATTCAAGGTCAAGATTTCCCGGAATTTCGGGTCGATCGCTCTCCAGAAAACTGGCTAAATTCTACCCTGGAAGATATCGTAACTGATGTGGTTTTTGGTCAAAATGAACCCCCCCGCTGGGTGCTATTAATTAGTGTAGACCAGATAGCTTTAATTGACCGTTATAAATGGAATGCTTCCCGGTTGTTAAGGTTTGATTTAGAGCAGATTTTAGCCGATCGCGATCGCCATTCTTTGTTCGCTATCGCTACCCTGTTACACCGCGATCGCATTTGTCCAGCCGAAGGAATGGCGTTGTTAGATACCCTTGATGAAAATAGTCACCGCCATACTTATAGCGTTTCCGAAGACTTGAAATTTGCCTTACGGGAGGCGATCGAACTTTTGGGAAACGAGTTTATTTATTATCGGCGGACAGTCGGTAAAAAGGGGGTGTATTCCACCCAGGAACAAACCCAAAAGGGAGAACAGGAAATTGACCCCAACCTGTTAAAAATCCAGTGTTTGCGGTGGGTTTATCGACTGCTATTTATCTTTTATATTGAAGCGCGACCCGAGTTAGGTTATGCTCCCATGGGTTCTGATGTTTATCGGGAGGGATATAGTTTAGAAACCCTGCGAGACTTGGAACAGGTGGAGTTACTTTCTTCGGAGGACTCGGAAGGCTATTATATAGATACCTCTATTCGTCGTTTATTTAAATTGTTGTGGTTTGGATATCCTGAAGAAGACCATAAACAAGCCGAACTTTTGCAGAAGAAAACAGCCATTTATAATACCTTCCGTTTACCCGCCTTAAAAAGTCATCTGTTTGACCCCGAATATACCTCCATGTTAGAGGGAGTCAGGTTTCGCAATTCCGTCCTACAGAAAGTCTTGGAATTGATGTCTTTGTCGCGGTCAGGACAAGGACGACGGGGACGCATTAGCTACGCGCAATTGGGGGTTAACCAGTTAGGGGAAGTTTACGAGGGTTTATTGAGTTTATCGGCTTTTTTCGCCGAGGAAAACCTCTACGAAGTTCAACCCGCCGCCAAAAAAACCTCTACCAAGACAGACACCGAAGACGACGACGAAGACCAACCCACAGTTAAACCCAAAGCCGCGAAAGGTTCCCAACCACGCAGTGAATTAGAGGTGGCTTATTTTGTTCCCGCTGACCGTTTGGAGGAGTTAAAAACGGAGGAGTTGGTGACAGACCCCCAGACGGGAAAAACTCCCCGCAAACATGAGAAAGGGAAATTTTTGTTTCGGTTAGCGGGAAGAGACCGCCAAAAAAGTGCCAGTTATTACACTCCCCAAACCTTAACCAAATGTTTGGTCAAATATGCTCTCCAAGAACTTTTAGCGGACAAGACCGCTGACGATATTTTAAAGTTAACCGTCTGCGAACCAGCTATGGGAAGTGCGGCTTTTTTGAATGAAGCTATAACTCAATTAGCCGAGGCTTATTTACAGAAAAAAGAGAAGAAACTTAATCAACGGATACCCCATGAAAACATCACCTTAGAGAAGCAGAAAGTCAAAATGCTGCTGGCTGACCGCAATGTATTTGGCATTGATAAAAACCCCATAGCCATGGAATTAGCCGAGGTTTCCCTGTGGTTAAATTGTATCTATGGGGAAAAAGACAGCGACCAAATATTCGTCCCCTGGTTTGGCTTGCAATTGCATTGTGGTAACTCCCTGGTGGGTGCGAGACGACAAATATACCCCCGCCAAAAGGTGAGTCAAGGCAAAAAAAACCTCTCCTGGTGGGAAATGCCGCCGTCACGGATACCCCTGGGAGAAACCTTCCCCGCAGACGGTATTTTTCACTTTTTGTTAGGGGACCCAGGTATGGCTAATTATACGGATAAAGTGATTAAAAAACTCACCCCCGAAGCCATAAAACAGATTAACCAATGGCAGAAAGAATTTATCAAAACTCCCCTAAATGCCGACCAAGCGGACTATGGAACATACCTATCAACTCGCATTGATGAACTGTGGCATACTTACGCGAAGGAATTAGCCAAAATTCGCCAACGGACTACGGACAGCTTGACGGTGTGGGGACAACCGGAACAGGAGAAACGGGAAGTTCCCCTAGCACAAAAAGATAAAATCTACGAACAGGAGAAACTCTCGCGGGGGGTGAGTAATTCATCGGCTTATCGGCGGCTAAAGTTGGTGATGGACTATTGGTGCAGTTTATGGTTTTGGCCGCTAGAGGAGGCGGAAAACTTACCGAGTCGGGAGGAGTTTTTCAGCGACATAACGATGATTTTAGGGGTGACGGAAATGGTACCCTCCCAACAGTTATCTTTATTCCCGGAAACTCAAACACCCCAGCAAGCGGAGGATTTTATTAATAAATTTGGTTTTGTGGACTTGGAGAAGTTCAAGGGTTTTTCGCCTCGGTTGCAGTTGGTGGAAACTTTGGCGGAAACTTATAAGTTTTTCCATTGGGAGTTGGAATTTGCGGATATTTTCCTAGAGAGAGGCGGGTTTGATTTAATGATTGGTAACCCTCCCTGGGTGAAGATAGAATGGGAAGAAGGGGATATATTGGGGGACTATGACCCGTTGACGGTGATTAGAAAGTTATCGGCGAGTGAGTTGGCGAAACGGCGGGAAGATTTATTTAGTAAATACCCAAAGTTACAAGCGGCATATCTTCAGGAGTATGAAGAGTTACACGGAACCCAGAATTTCCTCAACGCGGTGCAAAATTATCATTTATTACAGGGTCAGAAAGCCAACTCATTTAAGTGTTTCCTTCCCCAAGCATGGAATTTTGGCAAGTCTGGCGGGGTGTCGGGTTTCTTACACCCAGAAGGGGTTTATGATGACCCCAAAGGGGGAACTTTGCGCCGGGAATTATATCGGCACTTAATAGGACATTTTCAGTTTCAAAATGAATTTAAACTTTTTTCTGATATTGGAAATCGAGTTAAATTTAGCATCAACATTTATCAAAATCCATCTAGCCACAACACAAAAAATATTCGCTTTGTCAATATTGCTAATGTTTTTAGTCCTAATACCATTTTTGAATGTTTTGAGTCTCCGGGAATTGGTTTGATTCCAGGGATTAAAAATGATAACGGCAAATGGGAAACCAAAGGTCATCCTAGCCGAATTATTAGCGTTGAGTCCGAGACCTTACAGCTATTTGCGAGATTATATGATGCCGAAGGAACCCCCGCTGAGGAAGCGCGACTCCCGGCTTTACATTCGCAAAACTTAGTCAGTGTATTAGAAAAGTTGGCTACCCAAGAAAAGCATTTAACTGATGTTATTTACTATTCAACTCCATCAACCTGTTGGAATGAAGTTAATGCTCAACAAGATAAGACAATTCGCCGAGATACTCAGTTTGCGAAGTCTCCCCAAGACCTGATTTTATCAGGACCCCATTTCTTTGTGGGAACACCACTTTATCAAACTCCGAGAAAAGTTTGTAATACTAATCGGTCTTATGATATTATTGATTTAAGGGCAATTCCCGACGACTATCTACCGCGCACTAACTACGTCCCGGACTGTTCCCCTGCTGAATACCGTCGTCGCACTCCCTGCGTTCCCTGGGATGACCAAAAACCCGTCACTGAGTTTTATCGGGTTGCTTATAGAAAAATGATTGGAGCATCAGCAGAACGCACTTTAATTCCGGCAATTGCGCCGAAAAAATCAGCGCATATTGATGGCTGCTATTCTATGGCGTTTAGAGATATTAAAACTCTTGTTAAGATAACGGCATTATCATCATCATTACCTTATGACTTTTTTATCAAGACAACAGGTAAAGCTAACTTCAGACAAGAGTTATCATCTCTTTTTGCTTGTCCAGAGGTAATGTTATCAGCATATATTCGCACTCTAGCGTTAAATTGCCTAACAGTGTATTATGGTGAATTATGGGAAGAATGCTGGGAGGAAGGATACCGTGAAGAGAGATGGACAAAAGGGGAAGACCGGCGACTGAATCAAAACTTTTTCCGTCATTTAACCCCAGAATGGCAAAGAAATAACGCCTTGCGGAGTGACTACGAACGTCGTCAAGCGTTAGTAGAAATAGACGTATTAGCAGCGATGTCGTTAGGGTTAACCCTAGAGGAACTCATCACGTTATACAGGGTACAATTCCCGGTGATGCAGCAATATGAAAAGGAAACCTATTATGATATGAATGGTAGAATAGTGTTCACGAGCAGCAAAGGGTTAACGGGGGTAGGTTTACCGCGCAAAGGGAACGCGAAAAAGGAAATCATCGGTTGGGAAGACATCAAAGACCTGGAAAGTGGTATCATAGAAGTAACGGTTACCGACGACACCCTCCCCCAGGGTCCAACGACTCGGAAAATCGCCTACGAAGCGCCTTTTATATTATGCGATCGTATTGAGGACTACCGCACGGCGTGGAAACAATTAACAATTAATAATTGATTTAGAGGAGATTCGATTATGGACACCATAACACACTATCGGCAAATTGTCAAAGACCCTTTATTCCAGCAGCCTATAAACCGGGTTTCTTTGAGAAACGGGGTTTCTTTATCCCTCCACCAGCCACCCCGGAAACCTCCTTTCTTACTCCAGCAGCCTATAAACCGGGTTTCTTTGAGAAACGGGGTTTCTTTACCCCCCCACCAGCCACCCCGGAAACCTCCTTTCTTACTCCAGCAGCCTATAAACCGGGTTTCTTTGAGAAACGGGGTTTCTTTATCCCTCCACCAGCCACCCCGGAAACCTCCTTTCTTACTCCAGCAGCCTATAAACCGGGTTTCTTTGAGAAACCGGGTTTCTTTTTCGTCCTTGGAGAAACGGGGTTTCTTATCCCCCCAGGAGCCGATAAACCCGGTTTCTTCCCCCCAATTGTTAATTATTGGTTATTAATTAAGACCACCCGGAAACCGGGTTTCTTTTTCGAGAAGCCGAGAAACCGGGTTTCTTTGAGAAACCGGGTTTCTTATCCTCGAGAAGCCGAGAAACCGGGTTTCTTATCCCCCAATTGTTAATTGTTAATTATTAATTATTAATTAAGAGAAGAGAGATGTTTCCTTCAGTTGTAGCTGCCCAAATTAGGAACTGTGTTTCTGACTATTTGATAACCACCTTTCGACCGACAACGCCAGGGTTTAATGGGTTGATTGAACGATTCCTGAAAACGGCTAATAACCTCTATCGCGGACCTTATGTTTCGGTGGGTTTACCGTTTCGACAGGGTACAATTGGCGGGGACTATTTCCCGGAAATTCCCCTGGGTTTTATCCCGTTTTTGCACCAAGAACGCGCTTTTAATCGCCTCAGTCCCCCTAACTATCAGTCAACTATAATCGCCACGGGGACGGGTTCGGGGAAAACGGAATGTTTCTTAATTCCCCTCCTAGAACATTGTCGCCAACAGGGGAATAAACCGGGGATAAAAGCGATTTTAATTTATCCTATGAACGCTTTAGCGACGGACCAAAGTAAACGTATCGCCCAAATAATTGAGCAAACTCCCTCGCTAAAAGGTCAGGTTACGGCTGGGTTATATGTAGGGGAAAAAGACGAAAAACCTACGCGGGTGATGACCCCAGAAAAGGTGATTACTGATAAAGAGATGTTGCGAAAGTCTCCCCCAGATATCCTGCTGACTAACTATAAAATGTTGGACTATCTGCTAATTCGACCAGACCTTCAAACTTTATGGACAAATAATGAACCGGAAACTTTGCGCTATTTGGTAGTTGATGAATTCCATACTTTTGATGGCGCACAGGGGACGGACTTGGCTTGTTTGTTGCGTCGCCTAAAACACCGCCTCCAAACTCCCCCAGGACATTTGGCTTGTGTGGGAACTTCGGCGACTTTGGGGAACAAAAGTGATAAAACGGAAATCTTAGCCTATAGTAAAACTATCTTTAAAGAAGAGTTTGAGGCGGCGGCTTTAATTGAAGAAGACCGCCTAAGTGATGGGGAATTTTTGGGGAATGCTTTATTAAACGTCCTCCCCCTACCGAGGTTAGAGGACTGGGAAAAACTGCAACCGGACAACTACACCGACCCGGAAAACTATCTACAAACTCAAGCGCAACTTTGGTTAAACCCGACTACAGAAACGGATACTTTTATTAATAAACCCATAGACGACCAGTGGCGGGTAGAATTAGGGAAGGAACTAAAAAGCCTCCCAATTATCCATAATTTAATCAGGGTTTTAAAGGAAAAATCCTGCACCTACGAGGAAATTCTCGATCGCATTGGTAGCCGTCTCCACTTCCCGGTCAAACAACACCCAGAATATTGCTATCTTCTCCTGGATAGCATTTTCGCGTTAATTAGCGCGGCACGTTGCCAAATTGACAACCCCAATGGTACAATAATCATAGCCCCTTGGGTGACATTACGGGTACAGGTCTGGTTTCGGGAACTCAAGCGTATGGTGGCTTCTGTGGAGTCGCAGCCGGAACTTGCTTTCTCGGACGACCTCACCCCAGAGTTACGCCAAAATCAGAAAACCTTACCGGTCATGCACTGTCGCGACTGTGGGGCGACGGGTTGGGGTGGTGTGCGCCATTCCACGATTAATAATAAACTTATCCCCAACGACCTGCGTGGCTTCTATCAAGCGTTTTTCAGCCAGAAGCCGTTAGTGTCCTTCCTGTTTCCCTGCGACGAGTCTCACGAGGAAACTCAACTCCTCTGTCGTCACTGTCTCACGGTTAACCCAACTTCGGTGGAATTCTGTAAGGGTTGTCATAAGGAAAACAACGCGGATAATTTCATCCGGGTGTTAGTCCCGGAGGTGACGCAAACAGTAACCCGAAACGGACAGGAACAGTTAATATCTAACCATGACTGCCCTTTCTGTGGCAACTCGAACGGCTTATCAATTTTGGGCGCACAAGCAGCCAGCCTGACGAGCGCTAGTATTGGCATCTTGTACACGACACCGTTCAATCAGGACAAGAAACTACTCACCTTTTCGGACTCGGTACAAGATGCTGCTCACAGGGCTGGATTTTACAACGCCCGCACCTATCGTAGCACATTACGCACGTCAATTTTCCAATTAGTGCGAGAATCTCAACATCCCCTGACTTTGCAGGAATTATGCGATCGCTTTGCGGACTATTGGCGGGAAAAAATCCCCATCCCAGAAAATTATATCGCGACTTTCCTACCGACAGACCTGCAATGGTTGCGGGAGTGGGACGACTTCCTAAATGGCGATCGGTCTAAATTAGACCCCCACACGGCTTTACCGGACTTACTGGAGTTAGTCGAAAAGCGCCTGGTGTGGGAAATTGTGACGCAATTCGGACACCGAGGGGCGATCGGTCCGTCTTTGGAACGCAGCGGGGTCGCTAGTGTCAGCTTTAACCCCCAATTCCTGACGGCTGCGACTAAGACGCTACACCAAAAGCTGAGTAATGAAATAGAAGCGCTGCGGACAGTGAGTGAGGACCGGGTAAGGGAGTTAATCGTGGGTTTATTGCATCATCTCCGCCACCGGGGAGGGATTGTGCAACCTGTCACCCAAGGCAATTATATCAGCAGTGGCGGCGAAACATATCTTTTGTCTAAATTAGTTTATATGCCAGGGGTGGGTCCTTCTGTCCCCGCGCCGAAATTTCTGGTAAATGCGGCGGCGAAAACTAAGCAGTTTGAAAGGGTGATCTCTGGGAAAAACAGAGACAGTTGGTGCGAAGATTGGACTATGCGAGTATTTGCTCCCCACACGCTGCTACTGAAGGAACAACTGATTGATATATTACACTTCACCCTAGAGACTTTGGTGGGGGCGAAGTTGCTAGAGTCTCATTTTTGCGGTCAAGGTCGCGCTTGGGGTATCCCCATGGCTGCGATTATAATTAACCCAGGGGGAAAGGTTCTTACTTGCGATCGCTGTTATCATCAAATCACCCATTCTCGGACTTCTTCCCACTTACCGGACACTTGTCGCAGCTTAGGCTGTCAGGGACATTACCACGAAGACGACCAACGCCCCGGTTTAGTCTACTATCGCCAAATGTATCAACAGGGAGAAGTTCGTCGCATTGTGGCGGCGGAACATACGGGACTTTTAAGCCGCACTACCCGCGAACGTTTAGAACACCGTTTTATCCAGAGCGATCGCTATTGTGATCCTAACTTAATTTCGGCGACTTCGACGTTAGAAATGGGGATTAATATTGGCGACCTCTCCAGTGTTTTCCTGTGTTCTCTCCCCCCCAACGTTGCCAACTACCAGCAGCGAATTGGTCGCGCGGGACGACGAGACGGTAATGCGTTAGTGGGAGTAATTGCCAACGCCAAACCTCACGATTTATTCTTCTACAGCGACCCCGCCCAAATGCTAGAAGGGGGGATAGAGGCTTCGGGATGCTATCTAAACGCGGCGGCGATTTTAGAGAGACAACTGACGGCGTTTTGCCTAGATAATTGGGTGGCAAGTGGGTTAGACTCGGAAGGATTCTCTCCCCAACTTAATGATATCCTAAACCATCTGCAAAATCAAGCCCAAAATCGATTTCCTTACAATTGGCTAAGGTTCATTGACAGCCAGCAAGGGGAATTACTGAGGGAATTTATAGATTTATTCGCGGATACCATTACGCCAGAAACTCAAGCCCAAATTGAGGAGTTCATGCACCAGGGACAAGGGGAAATCGGCGGACTAGGCTGGCGCATTTTGAACCGCCTAGAAGGAATGAAAAAAGAACGACATCGTTTTAATAATGCGATCGTCAACCTCACCAAAAAAATCAAAGCCCAAAAAGGGGAACCCACCCACCTGCAAGACCCGGACAAGCTGGCAGAAATGGAACAAGAAAAAGAGGGACTCCGGGAAATTATCCGAGATATCAACAACAAAAATATCTTTAACTTTCTGACGGACGAGGGACTGCTCCCCAACTATGCTTTCCCGGAAGCGGGAGTAACTTTACGGTCAATGGTTTTGCGGAAACTGCGGCCAAAACAAGGGGCGAATGGTAAGCGTTATGAGGTGCTAACCATGACCTATGAACGCCCCAGCCAGGTGGCGATTAGAGAATTAGTACCCAGCGGGGTTTTCTATGCGGAAGGAAGACGAGTAAAGGTTGACCAAATAGACCTCAAATTATCGGAGCCGCAAGAGTGGCGAATTTGTCGAAGTTGTAGTTATGCAACGGAGAGTTTTCAACCAGAAGCCCATCAAAAAACCTGCCCGCGATGTAATGATACCCTATGGAGTGATAAAGGCAGGTTGCGGACTATGCTGCGGTTACGGCAAGTTATGGCAACTACTGCCGACCAGACAAGTCGCCTAACTGATGATAGTGAAGACCGCAAAATCGAATTTTTCGAGAAACAGTTATTAGTGGATTTTTTGCCGGAATTCCGCGAACAAACTTTTTTGATTAATCACCCAGAGTTTCCCTTTGGGTTCGAGTATATTTCCCGCACGAAGTTCCGCGAAATCAACCTAGGCGAGTCTTTGTCCACGGGGGAAACGGTGGAAATTGCGGGTAAAAAATTTACGACAAAAGGGTTTACAGTTTGCCGCAGTTGTGGTAAAGTAATAGATAGGAATAAGGACCACGCCCAAAATCACGCGATTAGCTGTCAGTGGCGGGACAAACCCGACCAGGTAAAAACTATCGAGGTGCTGTATCTTTACCGGGAATTTGAATCAGAATCAATCCGGTTTTTAATGCCGGATGAAAGTTTCTGGACTCCGGAAGGTTTGCACTCGTTTATTGCAGCGCTCCAATTAGGCTTAAAAGAGAAGTTTCGGGGGAAAGTAGACCACCTCCGCACGACCATTAGCGAAGAACCGCAACCGGAAAGCAACCTCCGCAAATCGTTTTTATATCTGTTCGATAGCATACCGGGAGGGACGGGATATCTGCGGCAATTAATTCGCCAGCCGCAGGAATTACAAGAGGTATTTCTGCAAGCCTTGGAAAAGATGAGAACCTGTAGTTGCAAAGAAAGGCATCAAGACGGGTGCTATCAATGTATTTTTGCTTATCGGAATAGTTTTTATAAAGACTATACCAGCCGGAAAAAGGCGGAGAGTTTACTGGGAAAATTACTGAATCATTGGAGTGAATTAAAAGACCATTCGGAAGGTTTATCAGCGATTCGAGTTAATAGCAATTTAGAGAGTGAACTAGAGAGGAACTTTATCAAGGCGCTATCAATGCGAACTGATTTAGTGCTGAAACCAGAGATTATTGATGGTAAAACAGCCTATTTTATCAAACTAAAAAATAGTGCTTGGATTGTGGAAACTCAAGTAACGCTGGACGAAAAAGATGGTGTAACCATTCCCTGTCGGGCGGATTTTATCATGCGTCCGGCTTCGAGTCGGGTGGAGAGTTTACCAGTGGTGGTATTTACAGACGGTTGGGAATATCATCGCGATCGCATTAAGGAAGACTTCCAACAACGTCAGGCGATCGTCCGTAGTGGTCGATTTTGGTGTTGGTCGTTAACGTGGGATGATGTGATGAAACAGGTTAACCGCAGCCACCGCACCACAAACCCGCCGCCGGACAGTTTCCGTCAGGACTTAAATAACGATAAATTCCGGAAATGCGGGGGCTCATTTTATAAGCGATATGACTGCGAGGGAATGCAACTCCTGGAAAGCCAGGATAGTTTTGCATGGCTAATGAGTTATTTAGACCAACCCCAGGCGCAAAATTGGCAAAGGTGGGCGTTATTGCGAACTCTAGCCCAAGGGAGTCCCGCCAATAATAAGTCACCAGAATTTCTAGGGAGGATGGAAACTCGCCTATCTCCAGAAGCGATCGCCCTTTGGGAAGTTCCGCCCACATACGTCATTGGGGAGGTATGTATTTCGGAGTCATTACAGATTTTTACGCTAGTAGACCTGAAGCGTAACCACGAAAAAAACGCGACAGGTAGCCTCGTCTGCTTAGAGTTAGACGACCAACAGGAAGACCCCGGAAGTTGGCGGGAAGCATTGCGATCGCTGAATTTATACCAATTCCTCCCCCATTTTTACGCCATTACGACCAACGCCGCCCCAGAGATATCCCTAGCTACTCCAGGGTCTATAGTCCAGTCTCCCCTAGAAAACACTGACCCCCGTTGGGAGGAGTTAAGGGAATTAGTGATCGAAGAAAGTCTTTTTCCCGCCATTGATCGCATGAGTCAGGAAAACTGGCCCCTCCCCCAAGCGGGATATGAACTATTAAGCGATCGTGGTAGCGTCAAAGCGATCGGGGAACTCGCCTGGGAGGAGACCAAAACCGTGGTCACCCTCACCCCCGAAGACAACGAAGCCTTTATCGCCGCCGGTTGGCGGTCTTATCTAGTCGAAGACTTCTTAAAAAAATTAACAATTAATAATTAATAATTAATAATTAATAATTAATAATTAAACGATTTGCTGATTTGCCGATTTGCTAATTCACGAATTAATAATTATGAGTGAGAATGTTGTTAAGGATAAGTCATTTGTTTTTGCACTGAGAATTGTCAAATTATACCAATATCTTACCACAGAAAAACACGAGTATGTCCTCTCTAAACAAGTTTTGCGGAGTGGTACGGCAATTGGGGCATTAGTTCGGGAAGCAGAATATGGCGAAAGTCGTGCCGATTTTGCTCATAAATTGGCGATCGCCCTCAAAGAAGCCAACGAAACCCAATATTGGCTAGAATTAATATACAGAGGCGGTTACATAGACTTCCATGGCTTCCACTCCATCAATCAAGATTGCCTGGAACTGTTAAGGCTGTTAACCTCAATCATAAATTCAACCAAAGGCAGTTCAAAATAATTAATAATTAATAATTAATAATTAATAATGATGGGTGAGAGAGGGCTGATTTATGGTGTCCGCTGAAATTTAGTCTTGACAATTAATAATTAATAATTAATAATTAATAATTAATAATTAATAATGATGGGTGAGAGAGGGCTGATTTATGGTGTCCGCTGAAATTTAGTCTTGACAATTAATAATTAATAATTAATAATTAATAATTAATAATTAATAATGATGGGTGAGAGAGGGCTGATTTATGGTGTCCGCTGAAATTTAGTCTTGACAATTAATAATTAATAATTAATAATTAATAATTAATAATTAATAATTAATAATGATGGGTGAGAGAGGGCTGATTTATGGTGTCCGCTGAAATTTAGTCTTGACAATTAATAATTAATAATTAATAATTAATAATTAATAATGATGGGTGAGAGAGGGCTGATTTATGGTGTCCGCTGAAATTTAGTCTTGACAATTGACAATTGATAGTTGATAATGGGGTGTGAGAGGGGGTTGATTTATGGTGGTCGGCTGAAATTTAGTCTTGACAATTGACAATTGATAGTTGATAATGGGGTGTGAGAGGGGGTTGATTTATGGTGTCCGCTGAAATTCAGCACTAACAGCAGAGCCAGCTCCCACCCCAATTAATAATTGTCAGTCTTAAATTATTAATTGTTAATTGTTAATTGTTAATTATTAATTATTAATTGTTAATTATTAATTGTTAATTGTTAATTGTTAATTATTAATTGTTAATTATTAATTGTTAATTATTAATTGTTAATTATTAATTGTTAATTATTAATTGTTAATTATTAATTGTTAATTATGAACTTAGATCATGGGATTCGCCTAGCCATTGCTGATGACTTTTTTAGTAGTCACAATCAATTGCCACGCAAAATCCAAAACAAAGTATCTGAATTTATCAATCGCTTTCGCCAAAGCCCTACCCGGTCGGGGTTAAATTATGAATCGATTAAAGGGAGTCGAGACAAACGACTAAAATCTGTGCGGGTGGATTTAGATTATCGGGCGATCGTACTGAAACCGGAAACGGGGAATACCTATCTATTGCTATGGGTTGATCAACATGACGATGCTTATCAATGGGCGCGGCGAAAAGTCTGCCAAATTAACCAGGTTTCTGGGTCGGTGCAAATTATCGATGTTGAACAAGTAGAAGCGACTACGGAAAAACTCAAGCAAAGTCACCAGCAACCAGAAGCCCAACCTAAACGCTTTGATGCGATCGCCGATCGGGATTTAATGCGTTTGGGGGTTCCTGAAATTTTACTCCCAGCAGTGCGGGAAATTGTGAGCGATCGCGATGTGGAAGAACTTTTGCCCCATCTCCCCAAGGAAGCCAGCGACGGGATTTTTATGTTAGCTGCTGGCTATCCCCTCCCGGATATTTTCCAACAATTGGAAAGACCAGAACCCAAAGATAATATCGACCCGGATAACCTGGAAGCAGCCCTAGACAATGAGGACAGCCGTTCTCGGTTTATGGTAGTCACCGATGACACAGAATTAGAGGAAATGTTAGCAGCCCCCCTGGAAAAATGGCGGGTTTTCCTTCATCCTACCCAACGGAAATTAGTTGAAAGAGACTGGAATGGGGCGGTGAGGGTACTCGGTGGGGCGGGGACTGGTAAAACTGTGGTGGCGATGCACCGGGCAAAATGGTTGGCAGAAAATCGCTTGACGAAAACGAGCGATCGCCTTTTGTTTACGACGTTTACCCGAAATTTAGCGATCGATATTGAAAACAACCTGAAAACCATTTGCACCCCGGAAGTAATGAAACGCATTCGGGTAATTAACCTAGACTCTTGGGTGACAAGTTTTCTCAAAGAGGAGGGCATCGAAAACCGGATCGTGTACAATAACGAAACGGATGACCTCTGGCAACAAGCCTATACTTTAGCGCCGCCAGAATTAGGATTTCCCCTAAGTTTTTATCGGGAAGAATGGCAGGAAGTGCTACAACAAAACCGCTGCCAAACTCTCAGAGATTATCTAGGTTCCCGTCGCATTGGTCGGGGAACCCGTTTGAGTCGTCAACAGCGACAAGGAATATGGCTGGTTTTTGAGGAGTATCGCAACCTGCTACGAGAAGCGGGATACCGCGAGGCTAATGACGCGATGTATGATGCTATTTCGATTATTCGCGCCAAAGGTCGAGAAATTCTCCCCTATAAAGCGGTAATTGTGGATGAAGCCCAGGATATGAGTAAAGGGGCATTTGAGTTAATTAGGGCGATCGCGGGTCCCCCAACAGCCAATGATATATTCTTGGTCGGAGATGCCCACCAACGCATCTATGGGCAAACTGTCATCCTCAGCCACTGCCATATTGATATTCGCGGACGGTCTAAGAAGTTGCGCCTCAATTATCGCACTACGGACGAAACTCGCAAATGGGCGACAGCGGTTCTGGAAAATTTGGCGATCGATGATTTAGATGGCGGCGTAGATTCTTTACAAGACTACCGTTCAATCATGCACGGCGATGCCCCCATTGTCAAGGGGTTCAAGACTTTTGAGCAGGAAATTTCCTATTTACAAGAGTTATTAACAACCTTGCAAAATCAGGGGAATACTGGCGATCGCAATTCATCGCGAGTTTGCATGGTGTTTCGCACACAATCTCTCATGGAACAGTACGAGTCAGCGTTAGGCAATTATCCAATCAAGATGCAACGAATTAAACGAAATCAACCGGACAATCTCTTAGATGAAGGCATCCGCATCGGCACAATGCACCGAGTAAAAGGTTTACAATTTGATTGGATTGTGCTACCGGGATTAAATGATGATATTTTACCCCTAAAAACCGGTTTAAACGACTGTCCAGACGATGTTTCCAAAGACCGCTTTATCACAGCAGAGCGCTGTTTATTGCACGTCGCCGCCACCCGCGCCAAGCAGCAAGTCCTGATTAGCTATTATGGGAAACCCAGCCCATTTATGGAAAAAAAATAAACCCGATTTCTTAAAAAAAAATAAACCCGGTTTCTTTGAGAAACCGGGTTTCTAAGAGTCTGGTGAGAAACCGGGTTTCTAAGAGTCTGGTGAGAAACCGGGTTTCTGGCTTACGGCCAATTACCGGCACCGGCACTGGTCATGTAAAGGAGCGATCGCTATTTTCGATTTTTGGGCCAAAAACAGCGAAAAAAAAGAAATTAAAAAAATAAATTCAGAAATTGGTAGAGAGCATCGTCTTCTAGTAGAAGGGAGAAAAGAATCAAACAAATCTCTACTTCGACAAACTAATCAAAGGAAAAATGTATGACTCGTATCAGGATTGAATTAATTGATGTGTATTGTGCCGATACCGAAGATATTACGGGAGCCGATGATTTTTATCTTGTCGGTGCCCTAGTCGGTGGTGACGTCACCAAAGCAATTTTGACCCGTCCTATCAAAATCAATGACAAGCAAAGAAAGCAATTTAATCCCCAAGATTCCGTTTTATTTGACGGCAATCTTCTTCCAGGACAAGTCATCAAAGGTGGACTGAAAGCTTATGATGAAGATGCTGGAAAAGACTGGTCTAAGTACGGTGATACGATCACAGCAATTAGCAGTATGGTTTCCAGTGCTATATCTGCTGCCGGACCCTACGGAGTCCTTGCTGGGACGATTCTTTCAGCCGCAACAACTGGCGTTGGCATTCTCGCAAGTCTTGACAAAGATGATTTGCTCGGTGCTTGCGAATTGGAAATTTCTGCCGTAGGACCGGCTAATGAAGTGCGGGAGTGGAAGATGTCTAAGAAAAACACCTTTGTGGGTTGGTCTACCTGGGATTACACGGTTCGATTTATGATTAGTCGTTCCTAAAAAATCGCCATATTTGTAGGCGATATTGCCCGGTGGGGAAAGAATCCCTACCAGACCACCACTCGTGGCGGGGATTCTCAAAACCCCCCAAGTCTTGATTTCCGGCTGTTAAATTAGAGGCGATCGCGTCGGTTATCTATTGATGCGATGTTTCCAAAGACCGCTTTATTACTGCGGAACGCTGTTTATTGCACGTCGCCGCCACCCGCGCCAAGCAGCAAGCCATGATTAGCTATTATGGGAAACCCAGCCCATTTGTGAGCAAAAAATAAACCGGGTTTCTTTGAGTCTGGTGAGTGAAAGAAACCCGGTTTCTCAAAGAAACCGGGTTTCTTTGAGTCTGGCGAGAAACCGGGTTTCTGGCTTACAGCCAATTACCGATTAAAACAAACGCCGCCCAATAGTAGGGATCTCGGTTGCTGGAGTAGGGATAATTGGGCTTGACCCAACCAGAAATTAGCAGCCAATTGCCGATGAAATAGTCCATAATGAATAATCGTCGGTGCAATTGTATCAGTTATGCTTTACCCTGCGCCCCATTACTCCTCAGCCCTTGAACAAGCGGTAGACCGCTATCCGGTTGCAGTCACTCCCGATACGTCGGTAGCAGAGGCGATCGCATTGATAAGCCAATTACAAAATCACTGTCCCTTCCCCCAGGATCTCAGACTAGAACCAGACAGATCTGATTCTAGAACATTAATCCAGCCTACGGGGATACGAGCAAACTGTATATTGGTGGTTGATAAACCCACGCCCTTATGTACAGAATTGGTGGCTCAACCACCAGAACAATCAACGTTATTAGGGATTTTTACGCCCCGTAATTTATTACAACTAATTGCTACGGGAATTTTAGATCATCCCGAAGAAGCCACCCTGGATCACATCAGAATTGGGGAGGTTATGTCAATTCCAATATGTCAACTAACGGAGTCGGAAGATCAGGATATCTTTACGGCGTTGTCTATGTTTCGACAACATCAAATTTTGCATCTACCAGTTGTGAATAGTCAAGGTCATTTAGTGGGAGTAGTCACGCCGGCAAGAATTCGTCAAGTCTTGCAACCTTCTAATATTTTGCGGACTAGACGGGTAGCTGATGAGATAATTACGGACGTTCTTACCGCGCCGGTCAACACTTCTGTATTGACGTTGGCGCAAATGATGGCTACTCATCCAATTGGTTGCGTTGTTATTCATAATCAATTAGCTACCCATAAATTAGAACCTGTGGGTATTGTCACGGCTGAGGATATAGTTTTAGCGCAATTTCTTCAGCTAAATTTAGCGGAAACTACGGCAGCCACTATTATGGGGATTCCTCAATTTTCGTTAAAAGTTCAAGATTCATTATGGCTGGCTCATCAGGAAATGCAAGCCAGACAACTCCAGCGTTTATTGGTTAGTAATAACCAAGGACAATTGCAGGGAATTATTACCCAAATGAGTCTGTTGCGAATGCTCGATCCTACGGAGATGTATCGGGTGATTAGACAGCTTAAGCAGTCTGTATATAAACTGCAAGCGGAGAAAATGGAACTGCTGAGAAGTCGTAATATTAAACTAGAAAAACAGGTGCAAGAACGCACGGCGCAACTCCAGGAGCAATTGCAAAGAGAACGGCTACTAGCTAAAATATCTCTGCAAATTCATCAATCTTTGAACTTAGATGAAATTCTAAATACGACAGTAGCAGAGTTGCGAGATTTTTTGAGTTCCGACCGGGTGGTTATTTACCAAATACTTAATAGTGGTGTGGGGGAATTGGTGGCGGAGTCTGTAGGAGAAGGATGGCGATCGCTCTCGGAAAATAGATTAAATGAATCGGTGATTAATTATTATAAATATACCTTTTTTGACCAGAATATTTATATAGTGGAAGATATCGAAAAAGCGCGAATATCTAAGGAAAAATTGCAGATTTTATCGGATAAAAAAATTCTCGCTTATTTGGTAGTTCCAATTATCCAGGATGGACAACTTTGGGGAACCATTGAAGTTCATCACTGCCAAAAATCTCGTCATTGGCTACCCTCGGAAACTAACCTACTTCAACAATTAGCCACCCAATTGGCGATCGCTATCTATCAAGCCCAACTATATCAGCAAGTTCAAGCCTTGAATACTGACCTAGAAAAACAAGTTCTTGACCGCACGGCAGAATTACAGCGAAAAGTGCAGGAACTCCAACAATTAAACATCCTGAAAGATGAATTTCTCAGCACAGTTCCCCATGAACTTAGGACTCCTTTATCTAATATGAAAATGGCGATTTATATGCTAAAATTGGCTCCGACAGCACAACGTCAACAAGTTTATTTTGACATCCTAGAAAATGAATGTGTCCGGGAAACTAACCTGATTAATGACCTCCTAAATTTACAGAAGCTAGAAGCAGAAAATATTCCCATCAGCTTAGACCTGTTAAATCTAGTGAATTGGATACCCCGAATCACTCAACCCTTTTATTCTAGGGCTAATTCAAGAAAGCTGGTTTTGAATGTGGAATTGCCGCCAGACTTACCCTCTGTACGCACTAATACTAGCAGCCTAGAAAGGATTATTGCAGAACTACTTAATAATGCTTGCAAGTACACGATAGAAGGGGGTGAGATTAATTTAAAATTAGAAACGCTCCCCATTAAATCGGATTTACAAGTATCCCATAAACTCCGGTTGCAAATTGCTAACCAAGCGCAAATACCGGAACAGGAATTACCCCGCATTTTTGATAAATTCTATCGAGTCCAAAATGCTGACCCATGGAAACAAGGGGGAACTGGTTTGGGGTTAGCATTAGTGGAAAAGTTGATCGAACAACTTGAGGGTAAAATTGAAGTTACCAGTCAAAATGGTTGGACTACATTTACTATCGACTTTCCCATCTAATGGGTAGATGTTAAGTTCTGTAAAGCAAAATTGACGGTTTACGGGAGGCAATGGGAGCGAAATTGTTGGGAAAATATGAGTTAAAATGAAGTTTGTATTTTGGGCGTGACGTGGAAAATGGGAAAAGCCAAAACGGACAAACCAACAGAAACTCAAACACCGATAATGACCCGGACACCCCCCTGGGGTAAGGTAATGTTGTTAGAACAGGGGGAACGTTATCGGATCAATCGGATTGTGATTAATCCGGGGTATCATATCAGTACCCAAATGCACTATCATCGTAGTGAACACTGGATTGTAGTGGCGGGAACAGCGAAGGTGAAATGTGGTGATGAAGAAATTATCCTCACGGCGAAGCAGTCTACATACGTCCCGATGAATACCCCCCACCGGGTAGATAATCCGGGAGTGATTCCCCTAGTAATGATTGAAGTACAGAATGGGGAATATTTGGGAGAGGACGACATTATCAGGTTTCCGGAAGTTGATGAGAATATCGATCAATCGGATATTTCCCGTTAATTATCGTCTTGGTCCTCTGTCGGCGATCGCTCCTCGTAGGTAATCACATCTGATTTATATTCGGGTGGTTCCACATGAATTAAAATACGAGCCGGACCATAGCGCTTTTCTAATTGTGCTTCGACGGCTTCAGTAATGTCATGGGCTGTTTCTACATCCTTAGCCCGGACAACCATGTGCATTTCGATAAAAACCTGCCGTCCGATGATACCGCGAGAGGCGATCGCATGACAATTAACGACACCGGGAACAGACATAGCAATCAGCTTAATTTGTTCAGGTGCGATCACCATTCTATCCACCAACCAAGGTAAATTATCGCTAATCACCTCCCACCCGCTGCGAAACACCAAAATAGCGACCGGAAACGCTAACACCACATCCAAAAATTGTAATTGTGGTAAACCCCAAGCATTACCCTGCCACACCCCAATTAATCCGGCGATCACCACAATTGTCGTCCAAATATCACTCATAGTATGTTTAGCGTCCGCCACGAGGAAAGCACTTCCTAGACGCTTACCCACCCGCCGCTCATAATAAGCGATAAAAATATTAATACCCAAGACCACCAACAAAATCCATAAATGTTCAACAGAGACGATCACGGGGTCATTTTCACTGTCTAGCAGACGTTCCACAGCACGGGTGAGGATTTCAAAACAGGCAATTCCCAAAAAAGCGGCAATTCCCAAAGCACCCACCGCATCAAATTTTTGGTGTCCGTAGGGATGTTCGCGATCGGGATGTGGGGAAGCAAAATGATTAGCAACCAATCCTAGCACATTATTCGCCGCGTCGGTGACACTATGCACAGCATCAGCCAACAAACTCAAAGACCCAGTGATCACCCCTAGGGCTACCTTAATCCCGATTACTAATAAATTCAAAGCCAAGGTGATAATCAGAACCCGGCGCACTTGGGAACGGTGATCCACACTCATGATGATACCCTGCTATTTTCCTCAAATTCGCTCTCGAAACTTTCCGGTAAACATCAATCCCCCCCAAACCTCGACATCGGATAATTAAGAGGCGATCGCTAATCGGTACAATTGTTAAGGTAATCATTATTCTACCATTAAAATTATGTCTGCTGCTCCTCTAACTCTCAATTTAATACAGGGCTCAGTAGCCTTGCGCTTCACCCCGCACGCCGCCACCAACTTACAAACAGCCCTAAATGAGTTAACCAAGCTAATAGCAGTGGCTGCTCAATCTACCGCTGGTGGAGGTAGACCCACCCCCCAGAAGTCGATGGAATACCAGTATACCGGAGATGTCTTTCTGGAAGTCTTCTGTAATCCCAACATCTGGCCAAGTCTCTTTGCTGCTAAAGTCTTGATTACCCTCCGCGACGATCGCATTAAACTTACCACGGAGGCTGAATTAACCCAAATCCTTAATGATGTGCAACAATACCTCGAACAGGTTGGCTAAATTCGCGCTATTCACTCCAGTTTTGGCGTAAGTCCCCCCAGACTAGAGCCAAATGCTAGAATATATCCTAGATCCGCGCTAATTAGCCACTTGTTTCTTGTCGTGACGAGTTTTCTGCTACTTATGAATGTCGATAACCTAACCCAAATGCTACACCAAGGATTTCGTGTCACCCTAGGCGCAACATCCTCACTGATTGAAATTCTCCAAGACCCTCAAAAGCGGGAAGCCAACCTGGAAACTATCCAGTCACAGTTAAATGAACTCGCCCAAGAATGGGCGGAAAAAGGCGCTATCACCGAAGAGGAAGCCCGCAGCTTTGTCGATACACTCCTTTCTCAATCAGAATCCACCCAGTCCAGTGAAGTCGATAGTTCAAACATAACTACTCCTACAGATTCCACAGAGTCTGAAGTATCTAGCCCCCAAACCAATGAAATCACCGAAATCCAAAATCTCACCTCTCAAATTGCTAAGTTAAGGGAAGAGTTGGAACGCTTGCGGGAGTCTGATGCTTCCTAATCAACAAAACCAGCCCGTTAGTTAATTAAAGCCAATCCCCCCCACCCGTAGAGACAAGCCTCCCTTGTCTCTACACTTGCTATGATTTTCTGGCATTTGTTCTCGGAACTGTTCCTACAATTGATGATGAACTATTCACCTTTTGAGGAGTCCAATTTCGGGGATTTTGCCGGAATTGAGGATTACTGAAACTATAACTATAAGAACTGAGGGGAACTTCAGGAGAACGGTTCGCAACTACTCCTAAAATGGGGGCGCTCATGTTCGGGTGTTCTTTTAATTGAGCGATCGCATTTTCCAGAACCGAACGATTAATTCGACCCAAACTGGCTACTAACACCATACCACTGGTTTCCGAAGCCAGCAAGTTAGCATCTGCTAATCCTAACATAGGCGGTGCATCATAAATCACCAAATCAAAATCCTGCTCAAGTTTTCGGATTAAATTAATCATCCTATGAGATGATAAAATCCTAATCGGGTCAGGGGGAGTTGAACCTGATGTTAAAACAAACAGATTACTCTCCAAAAAATAGGGCTGAATTACACGCTCTATATCTATATCGAGAGCATCACTAGAAATTAAATCAGTCAACCCCTGCATATTAATTAATCCCAACTGCTGATGGAGACTCGGACATCGCAAGTCACTATCTACCAAAAGCACCTTTCTACCTTGTTCCGCCGCCGCCAAAGCCAGATAAATAGCAGTTGTAGATTTACCTTCCCCAGGGACAGAAGAACTAATCACCATAGACCGAATTTGTTGATCTGGACTCAACAGCCGAATGCTAGTATAAAGGCTTCTAAACGACTCATAAAATGCCGACATGACATTTCCTTGTGACTGATTACTTGACCCAACTCCCAAATCCAAATCTTCGCTATTTTCTAGTGCATAACCATCGGGATTAATATTCTGTGAAACTGTAGACTTCAAATGGCGGTCAAACGGAATAACTCCCAAAATCGGTAACCTTGTCGCCTCCTTAACCTCCTTAACCGTGTAAATCATATTGCTAAGTTGGTCTACCAACAGCGCCAAACCTAATCCTAATAGCAAACCCAAAGCCGTCCCTAAAACTAAATTTTTCTTGAGACTTGCAGAAGAGGGTTTAGGTTCACCCGGAGGAGTTAATAACTCCCAGGGAGCATCCCTTTGAGCCATATCAATTTTAAAAGCCTCCCGTTTTGCCAAAAACTGATTTAAGTTATCCGTAGCAATCAATAACTCTCGCTGAATATCCGTATATTCTCGACTCACTACCGAAAGCTGTTTAACTTCTGCATTAATCCTATCTATGGTATCTTGCAGAATCAGATTTCGTTCTTCTAGGTCTTGAATTTTACTAGCCCACTCTTGACTAACTCGGTTGGTTTCTCTTTGTAAAAGTGGCAATAAACTTTCCCGTTGTTCTTGCAGAATGCTGATTTCTGGACTTTCTTCTAAATAAAGAACCGACTCTTTAGCTATCTGATTATCTATAGCCCGCAGTTGATTCATAATTTCTTGATAACGGGGACTTTCCATCAGTACAGAAGCCACCGCATATTCCGGGGATTGATTAGCGAGTTCCCTTTGTAGGTTCGCATACAAGGCTTTAGCTTGACCCAGTTGCAGCTGATTTTCTAAAAGTTGTTGTTCAATTGACGTTACCTGAGTTGAGAGTTTACTACCCTCAGTTTCCGGGTTTAACAGATTATTGGTTTGGCGGAGAGTCTGTAGTCTTTCTTGCTGATTATCAACTCTTTGTTGTAATTGTGGTATTTGCTCACCCACAAACTCAATACCTTTGAGAATATCTTGTTGTCTGGTTTCTAAGCTATAGTTTAAAAATGCTTGTGAAACCAAATCTAAAACCGACTTAACCAAATTTTTATTAGGGTGCTGATATCCTACTATTAAAATATTTTCAGGAGTCGGCTTGATTCTCAGATTACTGGCAATAAATTTATAAGTAATACCCGGATATTGAGACTGAAGTTCCTCTACAATCGGAACAATAACCCTGGGGCTAGTCAGTAGTTTAAGTTGTACTGCGTCCAGGGTCACAGCTACGATTTCTTCTCGATGACTAAGAGTTTGGGGATTAGCAGAGGAAATTACCTGAGTAGAAATAGCGACTGGCTGAGTTAATATTTCCAACTCAGCTTGATAGATGGGTGTATCAGTAATAGCCTTGTAGACAGCCGCCCCAGCTACCACAATTGTCACTCCACTAATCAGTAAAAGTTTCCGACGAACAGCCCCCAACAGCCGCCCCAAGTCTAAGCCGCCTTCATCATCATCAAGGTGAGTATTGTAAGTCATGGCTATGAATTTGGTGATTGCTTAGGTGCGATCGCCTTATATTCAGCGATAGCACTACATTCTATCTCTCAGTATACTCGGTTGAGTTATGGATCAACTGAGTACATCCAGCCATCAAGCCGCCCCGGAATTAGCTCCATTGAACAACTCGAAGATTTGCCTACAGAATAATTTTAACTTATCGGCTCCCTCATCGGCAGGTTGACACTCACCCCAAAATTGCCAATTGTCTACGGTGGAGACTTTCCACTGTTGTCCACGGTGATCATATCCAGCGGCTTCGACTCCGATCGCCCTAAGTCTAGTCTCATAAGGATCATCATACAGTCGGATCTGAATCAAAATACAGCGACTTTGCATCAACCGACTTCTACCGGGAAAGTTAAAACCAATGTCGATGGAGTCTGGGTCAACTAATTCCCTAGTCTCTGGGTCATTCATCCAGGGCTTGAGGTCTACCCGCACATCGGGAAACTGTGCTTTAAATAGATTAACGACAGAAGCAATTTTGCTGGCAACTTCGAGATTATTAGCTTGTTCGGCTGCATTCACTTTGTGCTGGTCCTCCGAAAAACAGTCCTATCAAAAATCAGATGATGGTGGATTTTTGCATCGTAACCGAGATTTATGAAAAAATCAGGTTATGGTCGAACATAAACCCATTACAGGGTATCTCTGACCGGGTGTGGTGGCAGGTTATTTAATTGCTGTTGGTCCGTAAATAGTCAAAATGCTGCAAAAATCGGTAGGATCGAAAAAGTGATCGAAAAAATTTGACAGGAGAACATAACATGGATCTGGTGGTACTCCAGAATCAGTTAGATAACATTTCATTTGCCATTCTGCTAATCACAATGTTGATTTACTGGGTAGGGGCTGCATTTCCTCAAATACCCACCTTGCAGGGCTTAGGAACGGCTGGTATGGCGATCGCCAACCTGTCCATAGCAGCCCTATTAGGGGCTAGATGGATGGAAGCGGGATATTTTCCCATTAGTAACCTCTACGAGTCCCTATTTTTCCTGGCTTGGGGGATTACCGCCATGCACTTAGTGGCGGAAAACATGAGTGGTAGCCGTTTGGTCGGTGTGGTAACAGCCCCGGTAGCTATGGCGATCGCCGCCTTTGCAGCCCTCAAGCTACCCGCCCCCATGCAACTATCAGAACCTTTAGTCCCAGCCCTAAAGTCCAACTGGTTAATGATGCACGTTAGCGTCATGATGATCAGTTATGCCACCCTGATGGTGGGTTCCCTATTGGCGATCGCCTTTTTAATTCTAACTCGCGGCCAAGCCGTCCAACTTAGTGGCAGTTCCCTGGGGACCAGAATTTCCCGGAATCATAAATCATCCCTTCTGGAAGTACAAACCATTACCACTTCCCCTAATGCTCTGCTATCGACCTCCAAACCTTCAGAATTGGCTGCTGCTACCAACGGTCAAGGTTCTACCGCCCTTCTCGAGTTAGTTACCCCTTCAACAGGCCAACCAACCAGCACCGCCACCCTATCACCCCAACGTCTCAGCCTAGTAGAAACCATTGATAACATCAGCTATCGGATCATCGGTTTAGGTTTTCCCCTACTCACCATTGGCATTATTGCTGGTGCAGTTTGGGCTAATGAGGCTTGGGGTTCTTACTGGAGTTGGGACCCCAAAGAAACCTGGGCTTTAATCACCTGGTTAGTTTTCGCCGCCTATCTCCACGCCCGCATTACCCGAGGATGGCAAGGCAGGAAACCCGCCATTCTAGCTTCTGTAGGATTTTTGGTAGTTTGGGTGTGCTACTTAGGAGTTAACCTATTAGGCAAGGGTCTCCACTCCTATGGTTGGTTCTTCTAACAAATAGTGCGGCACAAAGGGCGAGTTCTGCAATCATCTCTATTTTCCCCAGACTTTTGAGAACCCGCCCGTACATATTCTACAGGGTGGAAACAAGGGCTAATACCTGATTACTGCCCTGATCCCAAATTCACTAAAAAGGAAATTTCATGAACAACCTAACTCGTATTTTGGATGATAACGACGTACTCCATACCGGTTCGAGTACCCTCATGTTTCAATGCACCTTCAAGGTCAGCGAATTTCTGACTATGATGCAGTCTAAGTTGGAAGAGGAAAATCTTTTTGGGGAAGGCATTGAGTGCGAACTACTTACCCCCGGCGGCCCCTGGGAAAAGGGTCGGTTTCAAATCTGTTTAGAGTTCGTCAGTGATAATGTTACCAGCGCGAACGCTATCCCATCTGTTGACTATGGCATGATGGGCGGCAGCGATACTCCTGAAGTTTTGCCAGCCCATATTCGACGACAAACCCAAAGAATTGGTATGTGGAGTTAGCAGGACGTAACTCTCATCTCAGGATTGATTCTGGGAAGCAGCCACCGATTCACGAGGGTCGGTGGCCGGAGGGTGTCAGATATTACAAACCTAAATCCAATTTCCACCCGTTCAATTTACCAGTGTGATGGGGCGCTAAATCCGCGACAACTAAGCGCCAAGTCCCCTGTGGTGAGTGATTTAGTAACTCTCTCATGTAGGGAGTCGTCTGGAGATTATAGGTAGTTTTCAAAACCTTATTGCCTCCCAAAGTGCGACCTTGGAGCAGAACCTCCTCCCCGTGTGGAGGAATTAACCGCACTTCCAAATCACCCAAAAATTGATGCTCGATATCGACAGTCACCTGGATATCTAAAATCGGGCTAGTATTAGCAACAGAAATAGTGCTAGTCACCCCCTGGGGGTTATGATCGGGGATATTTAAAACCCGGTTATTAGATTGCTCCACCCGCCTTTGCACCTGTTGGCGGCTTACTCGTTGACTTTGAGCCATTTTCACGGCTTTTTCGGCATTAACTCGACCGTAGCCAAACCATTGGGAATATCCATTACCATCATAGGTTCCCATACTGATACCCAACTGAGGATCAGCATCAGGGTCTACAATCTTATCGGCGGTTTGTTCAATGATGCGGCGCACTTCCCTAGCACTGAGATCAGGATTAACAGATAAGACCAGAGCAGCTACTCCAGCCACGAGAGGAGTGGCGGCGGAAGTTCCTCCAAAATGGGATGTAAAGTCACCCTGATCATAGCCGGCTGCACCTACGCGATCGGTGGTAAAAACTCCTAAACCACGCAGAGCGGTTCTAATCGCTGGAGGGGTTCCAATATAGCCAGTTTCTTGGAGCCACATTCCGGGGGGGGCATTGTTACTGGGCGCACAGACGGTGATTCCGGTTCCCCAATTGCTGTAGGCGGCTTTTTTATTAAGACTGGTACAGGCGGATACGGAAATTACATCAGGATGAACCGCAAATCCAGATAACCATCTGACTCGGCCTGATATGACATTATTAGGCCAGCCACTTTCATTAATGGTTCCGTTGATGGGGCGATTGGCGTTTCCGGCCGCAAATAATACGACGCAGCCTCGACCGTTGCGCCCTACGGTGGCGGCTTTGGTAATTACTGCTTGCTGTCGTATGGACAAGGGGAAAGAAACGGCACTAGCCCCCCAACTACAGGAGATGACAGAGGCTCGGTTATTGATAGCCCAATCAAAAATCCTTTCGACTGATTCATCATCGAGATATCCAGTGGTACGAATGGGCATTAA
This sequence comes from Limnospira fusiformis SAG 85.79, assembly GCF_012516315.1. Lineage (NCBI taxonomy): Bacteria > Bacillati > Cyanobacteriota > Cyanophyceae > Oscillatoriales > Sirenicapillariaceae > Limnospira > Limnospira fusiformis. The sequence goes on from NZ_CP051185.1 coordinate 6,348,083, forward strand.
GGCACAACCTGGCGCAACTCCGACGATACCTTTGCCATTTTCTTCGGCGATCGCTAATCCGGCGCAGGCGGTTCCGTGGTTATCTGAAGGAGATTGTGGTGAGGGGAGACGATTTTGGCCTTTCAGGTCAATGGGGGCGACAATTTTTCCTATACCCTGAAAATCCGGGTGATTCAGGTCGATCGCATCATCGGTAATAGCAACCACTATAGATCTGGTTCCTCGGGTAATATCCCAAGCTGGTTCTACCGAGATATGAGCATCAGGAGCTACGTCAGCACCTCCGGTATTATGGAGATACCACTGACGCGGGTAGAGAGGATCACTAGGTCGATAATACTTTTGGCTTTTGACCACAATATTCGGTTCTGCTACTAGAACTTCTGGGTTCCAGGTCAGGCGGTTAGCAATTTTAATCGGATTTTCTTTAGCTTGGCGGATGACTTCATAAACAAAGGTGTTGGGAACACCATAGACGGATTTTAATAGTCTCAAACCTTGGCTGTTGGCGATCGCATTGCGGTTGGACTCCTCAACATCTTCGTTAAACTGAATGGTGATTTGATTGGTCAGATACATAACCATTCCCGGATTATTATCAGCCTGATAGACATGACTCGCAAAAGCCACCCGATCTGACTGACGAGCCAGTTCCATCGCCTGATCTAGTTCTGTGTCTTTTACCTTAACCTCTTGGAGTTCTGGTGGTACTGAGGAAGTTTCCTCAATGTGGATAGGCAAATTTTCCAAGTTTTCTGCCTCAGATACAACCGGGGTAAACTGAGGGCCACTATCCGTGACTGGTTGTTTTGGCGTGAGTCCATCAGCCTGACCCGGTAGGGGGCTGACTCCAGCACCGCCTACTGGGGGTGTGGAAACCAGGCGAACCGTAAACCGCCCAGGAACTTTAGTAATTGCCAGTTCCTCACCTCCCCGTTGTAGAATGCTGCCAAGACTTTCTTCGGGAACACCTATGCCCTGATATTGTTGATCGTTAATCTCGTAGGGGTTAGCTGATGTCATTTTGTTATAATCCTCAAAACTGCTCACTATTATTGGCTCAATAGATTAAGTCCGATGTTAATGGTTGACCGAATCAAGCTGGTTGGGATGGATGGTCATCCTATAAAGACTATAACCCTTGGCTGGTCAGGATCTACAACAGTTTTGCTCAACTCCCACAATTTGGCCAGAAAATGATAAGATCCGTAAACATAAATAACCTTTCATTTCGCGATCGCATGATGCTGTCCCGTTTCATAGTCCGCTATCCGCAAGTTTGTCTGAGTATATTGGCATCAGTCTTAACTGTTTTCACCGTCTCAGGCAGTGCTACAACGGTTATGGCTCAAGATCCTTCTGTGTATGATGAGCCCACAGGTGAAGGGTCCGGCTCTGAATTTCCTCGAGATTTAAGTCCGACTCCAGTACCTATGAATCCTCAAGATATGCGCCCATTGAGCCTTGATAGTAGTTTTTTAAGTGTTCAAGGGGGGGAGCGCTTGTTAGCCGAAGCCGGGGAAGCCATTAGTAACGAGAATTACGCCCAGGCGGCGAGGAAACTCCAGGAGGCGCGGCAAATTTTCAATCAGCTTTCCAATTTTCATCAACAGTTAGCCAGCAGTTTCTCAGGGGTTGACAACCGCATTGCTGACCAACATCGCAATGAGGCCAGAGATACCGCTCAAATGAGGGATACAGCCACTTATCAATTGGCTTTAGTCCATCGCGCCCAAAATCAACCCGAGTTAGCGGTTCCCCTGCTGGTGCAAATTATTCGTTCTCAAGCCCCAACCCGGGATTTAGGCCAAAAAGCATATCAACAATTACTTGAATTAGGATTTGTCAGCAGTCCCGCCAGGGGTAGTGCTTCTTCTAACCCGGCGACCACTTCCAATGCTCAATAATTCATCTACAATCAAACATAGTCGTTTCATAGGAATCCCATGATCACCCTTTCCCAAGTTGAGGCAATGATTAAGTCTGAGTTGCCTGATGCTGTTGTTAAAGTTGAAGACCTCGGCGGCGGCGACCATTTACAGGCTGTAGTGGTTTCGCCTCTGTTTGAGGGCAAAACCCTGGTGAAACAACATCAGATGGTTTATAAAGCTGTTAAGCAAGCTATGGCAACAGAGGCCATTCATGCCCTGGCCCTGAAAACTTATACCCCCCAAGAGTGGTCAAAAGTCAACCAGGCTGCTTAATTTGTTGATCTAAGTTGTCAATAACTGAATTGAATAATCACTATGAATCCTGAAGTAGAAGCCAGAATTGAAAACCTGATTAACCAGCACAAGGTTTTTGTGTTTATGAAGGGTACCAAGTTGATGCCCATGTGCGGTTTTTCCAATAACGTGGTACAAATTCTCAATAGTTTAGGGGTTCCCTTTGAAACCCTCGATGTTTTGGAAGATGGAGAAATTCGCCAAGGCATTAAGGAATATTCAAACTGGCCGACCATTCCCCAAGTTTACGTCAATGGCGAATTTGTCGGCGGTTCCGATGTGATGATTGAGCTATATCAGAAGGGCGAACTACAAGAGATGCTAGAGGTGGCTTTGGCATCATAGTCGGACTTACTAATTAACTCCCAGACCCAGCCTTCGAGTGGCTGGGTTTGGTAACAATATCTAGTAGTAGTCTACTTCTGGTTGCGGTAGGGGAGTCATTTCCAAGTTAGACGGGTCGTTGATGTACCTAAAGGTTTCTTCCTCTAGGCGGTGAATTTGATAAGGTTCGAGGACGTTTGTATTTCTCAGGGCGGCAATGTAGCCATCTACAAACATTCTAAGCTCATCATAACGATAGCCTCGATTCCACATTTCGACGAGGGAATCGGTGATTTTTTGGTAGTGCCGGATGGTCTGAGCATTCTGTAACATGGTGGAAACCTCAAGTTATAATCTATATGTTGGGGGTATGGTTAAGGGATTAGTCTCTACCTTGATTCAGTTTTATACACCTCACCGATATGGATTTCTGGCATTCTAGCTGAATCGGACTATGATTGAAAAGACTTGGACCTCTAGTTATAGGTTTCCCTGGACTGATGGCAATTGTTTCAACTTCTTACTGATTCCCCTCATTGTGATCATAATGCACCCCGGAAAATTACGGGGGTTGTGGGCTGATGGCCGCTTTAAGGTTGATGCCTCTCTCCCTCTGTGATTTTTATATTAACCTAATTCTGATCATAGATATAGGGTGGATTGCCGATCGCAAGGGTAGCAGGAGTTACAAAATGATGATTTAGACTCTGTTAACCTTGTGTGCAATTATTGATAAAGGAAGCTGGCACCAGTGGGATCTGCTTATATTTCAATTATTGAAGGAAATCCGCACCTGCGATCGCTGTTAGGTTGGCATCTTCAGCACGTTGGTTATTCGGTGTGTCAATCTGCGGACTTTCATCATGCTAGAGAGGTGTTTTACACTACTCAGCCTAGTTTAGTAGTTCTTGATGCAGAATTACCAGGCGGCAATAGTCTAGAATTCTGCCAGTGGCTACTACAGCAACGACAGTCTTTAATCCTGATGCTTTCGGCTCGGAATACGGAATCTGATATTGTCCGTGGTTTGAGAGCCGGAGCCGATGATTATCTAACTAAACCTTTTGGAATGCAGGAGTTTTTGGCGAGAGCTGAAGCACTTATGCGTCGCACCCGCAATGTTGCTCCTCCTACCAGTTTAGATTATGGGGATTTGAAAATTGATTTGGTACAGCGTCGGGTTTATCTTCTGGGTCAACTGATAGAACTGACTCCCCAAGAGTATAGTCTTCTTTATGTTTTGGCTCAAAATGATGGGGAGCCTCTCAGTCGTTCGGAACTTTTACGGCGCGCTTGGCCAGATTATATTGATAATCCCCGCACGATTGATACTCATGTTCTATCATTACGCAAAAAGATGGAAACTGACCCTCGACAGCCTAGTTTAATTCAAACGGTTCGTAATATTGGTTATCGATTGAATTTGGATGTTCTTAAACCTGATCCAAGTTGGTATCCTAGTGTTAATGGTCAATTACCACCAATTCAGGCTAAAACTGGTAGCTAATTGTGAGGATTCGGTAGGGTGCGTCAGCACCAGTATATCAATGGCATTGTTAACCAGAACATTCACAACTGACGCACCCAATAAAAGGCTTTTACTCGGTTTGTATGATTCCCTATATAGGGAATAGAGTTGAGAAAAAGCCGTTTTTAGTTATGGGCAATGATGGTAAATTTATTAATCAGATAAATCCACCATATTGCAGATAATAAATCAGCCGTTTTTGATGGAAAATCTCATCAGGTTAAATTTGGGTTTATAGGGTGCGTATCGCAGGGGAATATCGAAAAGCAGAGATTGCTTTAAAAGGCTTTTGTAATGGCAAAAAGTGTCAAAGGTTGCTTGACCGTGATATTTACCGATACCGCTTTCTCCTACGCCTCCAAAAGGCAAAGATTGACCCCCAACTTGCATAATAGTTTCATTGAAACAAATACCCCCAGATGAGGTTTCTTGAAGAACGCGCTGTTGTGACTGTTTATTACGCGAAAATAGGTAAAGTGCGAGAGGTTTGGGTCTGGCGTTAATTTGACTAATCGCATCTCCTAAATCATTATATGTCAAGATAGGTAAAATCGGCCCAAAGATTTCGTCTTGCATGATGGGGTCTTCCCAGGAAACCTCATCAATTAGGGTGGGAGAAATATAGCGATCGCTTTCATCAAATTTCCCACCAGCGACAATCTTACCATCATGTATTAACTCAGTTAACCGATGAAAATGATAGTGATTAATAATCCTCCCATAGTCGGGACTTTGCTGCGGTTCGGAGCCATAAAAACTCTCAATACAGCCAATCATAGCTGTAATTAAGTCCGATTTAATGCGGCGGTCTACCAATAAATAATCGGGAGCTATACAAGTTTGACCAGCATTAATAAACTTACCCCAAACTATCCTTTTGGCGGTATAATCTAACTGAGTATCAGCATCGACAATACAGGGACTTTTGCCACCCAATTCTAAGGTAACGGGAGTCAGATGTTTGGCGGCGGCGGTCATGACAATTTTACCGATACGCTTCCCTCCGGTAAAAAAGATGTGGTCGAAGGGTTCATCTAATAGTTGTTGGCTAACTTCTACCCCCCCTTGAACAGTGGCAATATAGTTAGGTGAAAAAGTTTTGCTAATCAGATCAGCTACGACTTGGGAAGTGTGAACAGCTAGTTCAGAGGGTTTGAGGATAGCACAATTCCCGGCAGCGATCGCACCAACTAGGGGAGAAATGACCAATTGAAACGGATAATTCCAAGGTCCGATAATTAAGACAACTCCCAAAGGTTCAGGATAGATATAGCTAGAAGCCGGAAAGGCGGTGACGTGGGTCTTGACCCGGCGAGGTTTGACCCAGGACTTTAGATTTTTGAGAGCATATTTAATTTCTCCGAGGGTGGACAGTTCAAACAACCCTTCTAACTCAGGACGGCCTAAGTCAGCTTTGACTGCTTCTAGGATAGGTTGTTCAAAATCGGCGATCGCCTGTTGGAGTCGTCGCAGTTGCGAGAGTCGGAAGTCTACCTGTTTAGTCTGTCCGGTGGCAAAAAATTGTCGCTGTTGGCTGATAATTTCCGAGATATTCAAGTTTTCTGTCATTATTGAGAATTTCCTTATGGTTAGAAGTTCCCCTGTTATAGACCAGGGTACTGACAGTCTGCTATATCTGGTTATGGTGGCATAACAGACTATTGTTACCTGTTCTACTGCCCTCTGGATAGTTACTGCTGGCGCAGTTTCCCCTATCCTTAGTGTAATAGTGCGATCGCTAATTTCGTTAACAGTGAAGCGGTAAGCCTCAACTCAGGTACCAAAGAAATTGACATGGACATGAAAGAGATTCTATATCTGGAAATTCCTAACCCCGATACACACAGCGTTTGTACCTGGTTGCAGCAAACGTTTAATCCGGGGGTGGGCGAGAAAATGATCACCCCAGACGGGTTTCGCCTGAAATTTCCTCAACAGGGGTCTGGGGAATTGTCGGTGTTTACTTGGTCAGTCCAACGCACAACCTATCTCAAGGTTTTTCGGGTGGGGACTGTGGGAAGTTCTCAAGAAAAACAGGTACTCAACAGCCTGGAAACTGGGTTAAGACAGGAGTTTCCCTATCAGTATCCTGAACCTCCAGCCATTGATTTGTCGAAGGAGTCGATTTTTGAGGCTTTGGCTGCCTATTATCCCCAAACGGTCAAATATTTTCAGAAAATCCCTAATGGGGAATATGACTTAAAACGGGTGTACTGGTGGGAAAAACGCTGGCGGGAGGGGGTGAGAAATCCACAAACTCCTAAACAGGTCATTTTTACTGAGGCGAGAACCGACTCTGATGGCGAGTTGCCTAGTTATGACCTAATTTATGTTGGTGGGGCTTTAGGGGTCATTCATGCGGCGGTAATGGCACGTTTAGGGTATCGGGTGCTATTGATGGAACGTCTCCCCTTTGGTCGGATGAACCGGGAATGGAATATTTCTCGGAGTGAATTACAGAGTTTAATTGACCTGGGATTGTTCACCGGGGCGGAAGTAGAGAGTTTTATCGCTAGGGAGTATAAGGACGGTTTCCACAAGTTTTTTGATGCTAATAATCCCCCCATCGCTAAGGGGGAAGTTTTGCATACTCCTCGGGTGTTGAATGTAGCCATAAATACCGATAAATTGCTGTCTTTGTGTGGTGAAAAACTGCGACAGGCGGGGGGAGAAATTTGGGATCAAACCGAGTTTATTCGGGCGGATATTGGGGGCGATCGCGTTAAGGTTACCGCTACTGATTTGACTACTAATTCCGAACGCATAGCTACGGGAAGGTTATTGGTTGATGCTATGGGGACCGCTTCCCCTATTGCTTGGCAACTTAATGGCGATCGCACTTTTGATAGTGTTTGTCCTACCGTCGGGGCTGTGATTAATGGTGGGTTTGAACCTGGAGTTTGGGATTCTAATTATGGGGATGTTCTCCACAGTCATGGGGATATTTCCAAGGGTCGCCAATTGATTTGGGAGTTGTTCCCCGGCGAAGGTGATGAGTTGACTATTTATCTGTTTCACTATCATCAGGTTAATCAGATTAACCCCGGTTCTCTGTTGGAAATGTACGAGGATTTCTTTACCATTTTACCAGAATATCGTCGTTGTAATCTGGATAATTTGGTGTGGAAAAAGGCGACTTTTGGCTATATTCCCGGTTATTTCAGTCTGGGAGGAAGCGATCGCACTGTCGCCTATGACCGTTTAATTGCTATTGGAGATGCTGCTTGTCTTCAGTCTCCTTTAGTGTTTACAGGTTTTGGTTCTTTGGTGCGGAATTTATCCCGTTTAACCGATTTATTAAATACCGCACTCAAGCATGATTTACTAACCAAATACTACCTGAATAAAATTCGCGCCTACCAAAGCAATATCGCCGTTACTTGGTTATTTTCTAAGGGAATGATGGTTCCCACCGGGCGTTATCTTCCTCCTCAAAGAATCAACTCCATTTTGAATACTTTTTTTGGGCTTTTGGCTACAGAACCCGAAGAAGTGGCTAATACATTTATTAAGGATAGGACAGACTGGTGGACCTTTAACCGTCTGGCTTTGAAAGCCGCGCGCATGAACCCCCAGTTGCTGATTTGGATTTTAGATTTTGTCAATACTGGGGAAGTTATCCGCTGGATGATTAGTTATTTTACCTTCACCTGGTTGGCGTTCATCAGTTGGCTATTTAGTTGGGTTCCCCCCCTCGCGCGTCGCCTTCAACCCTGGTTAGAACCTCGTTATCCGGGGCTATGGCTGTTATTATTATCCACCAGTTATGTACTGACAGATGGTTTGGGACAGCATCAACCACCACTTCTCAGGAAGTTACAACCCAGGACTTCTTAATCATTCATGATTAATTATTAGCAGAAGTCGCCGGTTTAGGGTCAAAGCTGGGAAATGGGGCGACACCCCCTTGATATAGGGGAAGTACACCGTTCCATTTCTGAATCATCTTTTCCTGAAGTTCTAATTCCCTGAGTCTGATAGTCATGGGGTTGACTGTGGATGCACCAATTCTGGCTGCTTCTGCGTCCGCTTGGGCTTTCGCTAGTTGACGTTCTGCTTCCGCTTGGGCGACTTGTAGTTGTGCTTGAGCGGCGATCGCCTGTTGTTCAGCTTGAAAACGGGCGGTCATTTGCGCTTCAATGGCGCTATCAAAACGGGGCTTACTGACAAACCCAATCGAATCAAATTCCACCCCCACGCCGACAAATTTTTGGTTTAAGCAGTTTTGAACCGAGGTCAATAGTTCTCGCTGTTTAGTTCCGACAATATCTTCCGGTCTTAATCCGGCTGCTTCTTGGTTAAAGCAGTTGCGGAGTTCACTGCGGACTAAAGTCGCTTTAAACTCATCAGGGTCTTTCAGATATTTACCATAAAAATCCTTGATTTGGTTCGTATTGAAAAAGTAGGATAGAGAAATATCTGCATTGACGCTAGTTCCCCCAACTCCGAAAGAGATGCTTTCATCGATAGGTGAACCTTCATCTCTCGCCGCTGAGAGGATGTAATATTGAACGTGATCGGGAAAAACGATAATTTCCTCGCTGTAAGCATTATACCATACTTTTCCGGTGCTAATAGTGGCATTCTGTACACCGCGATTGCTTCCGTACATTTGCACTCTCAGTCCTACATAACCAGGGGGAATGCGTTTAACACTGGTTCCCGGAATTACGCCACAGGAAGAGATACTCATACTTACTAAAATGGCGCATCCTGTTAACCCTAGTAAATTGGGGATTTGCGCGGTTTTCATCATCATAATTACCTCTGGGAGTCTAACAGTTTTAACCAAGATGTTTCATCTTCGGGAAATGTTGCTTGTAGCTGTTTTTGTTCGACTTTGGCGCGATGAATTTTGCGGGTAACATGAGAAACCGATAAGCCTGGAATTATTACTAATCCAGTTAAGTAGCCAAATACTCCTAACCAGACTTTCAGGTTACTGGGGGAACTAACTAAGTTGGCGGAAGTTCCTAAAATCCAAAAGCAAAGGATGAGTTCAAAACAACCAACTACTAGCCATTTAAGCAGGGTTTTCATGACTGGGGAATAGAATCGAGTTATAGCCCGGGGGTTAACTCGATGGGGTGAATATGCGCGATCTATTTAGCTCCTGTGTACTATTATAGGCGATCGCTTTAGGACTCAACAGATATCAAAGATTTTTTTAAGATTGTCTGGCGAACCTCAACAGCAGATAGGTTTAGTCATTAGTAACTGTTACCTAAAGTTTTGGAAAACCCCGTTGATGAGGCTATGAACTAGGAAATATTTACCTAAACGGACTCCATTCCACCGAAAAATATAACCCATGTTCTTGGAGAGTTCGTTTATTGGAACTAAGTTCTATCAGGGGAATTCCCCAATCAAACCTGGCGCGGAAATTATCACCATACTGCCAACGCAAGCCTAAACCTAAAGACATTAAAGTTTCCGCAGATAATTGCAATTCGTCAGCGTTGCTACTCCAGGCTGTACCGAAATCGACAAAGGGGGTAACTTGTAAAATTCCCTTATTGTTATCTACTCGGAGAATGGGATAGCGTAACTCCGCCGAAGCAAATATAAAATTATCGCGCAATAAGGCATCCTGACGGTATCCCCGAAGATTGTCTAATCCCCCTAATCCTACTTGTTCTAGGGGTACTAATTCCTGTGTAGATAATTGGATATCCGATCGCCATAATACGGGGGTATTTGGGGCTAATAATCGCAGCCACTGTGCTTGACCTCGCCATGCTATATATTGGCTATCAGGACCATCATCATTAATCGTCGAGTTCAACAGATTTAAGCCTATACTAAATTGCGATCGCGCCGCCAAAACCTGTTGAGTTCCTCGCCTGGTATATTCCTGAGATAAGCGCAAAATTGATAGGCGGGTTTGACCATCCGAGTCCGCACCTCTAGCTAAGGGAAAACCTATGCCTAAAATAGATGTCTCGCTTTGGCGACGAGCGAAACTAACACCCAAAGCAAACTCTTCTGTAGGTGTCTGAATAATAGGTTGGCGATATCGCAATTCAAAGGTCGTGCTTTTCGCCTCAATATCCAGTTCATTAAAAGGTCGTTCTACAATATTACTATCCGTATAATTAAAGTAAAATCCGACCGTACCGTTGCGGGCATTAATCGGAAAATCATAGAATATATCTACTACATTACTGCCATCCGTATTACTATAATATATCCCTAAACCATCTCCTTGTCCGAGAAGATTCGCCTCTGTCAGTTCAATGCCTCGTTGAAACGTGCTAACACTGGGGGGGCGATAGTTATTAGCAAATAAATTAATATCGAAGGTTTTAGCCGTCGCAAATTCTACGTCTAAGATACTCTGACCAGGACAAGTTCCCGTAGATAATTCCGCTTGTATCGTATCAATTAGGGGGTTTAATTGTAATAGTTGTAACGCCGCCAGTAGACGATTTTGATTGAGGGTTTTTGCCGTAGCCACAGCTAGACTACTACGCACATAATTGGGGTTTAGTCGTCCTGTAGCGCTGACGTTAATATCAGTTACTTCGCCTTATAAAATTTGGATATTTACCGTTCCCTGTTGCAGTTCCTGGGGGGGATAAAAGCGCCCGAAGTGATGTAACCTTCGCTGATATAAAGATTGGTAATCGCCGAACGTGCTTGCAAAAGTTCCGCCAACGTAATCGGACGGTTTAGAAAAGATTGCGTAACTTCTGCTAGTTGTTGATTACTAAAGGCTGTGTTTCCTTCAAAGCTGAATTGTTCGACAATAATAGTAATAGATACATCTGGAGTTTCTTCGATATTTTCTGGTGTCGGTAAAGGGGAAGGAAATAACTGATCAGGTGTGGGTAACTGCGGGGGAAGTTCGGGTTCTGGTTGGGGACGTTCTGGTAGTGATGGAATGGTGTTGGGAACCTCTGGAAAATTTACAGGTAAGACCGGGGAGAGGCTTTCGGCTAGGGTAGCACAAGGGTAAGTGATAGCTACAATCTTAATAGTGGTATTTAGTAGCAACTTCAATAGGTTATTGAACATAGGTTTTGGAGTTCAGATGCCCATATTTACTCCTCAATGTGTAACTGCCAGCTATATTGAGATTTTCATCATTTTAGCCTGGTTTTTTGTGTCTGACACGGTTAAATATTTCCCAGAGGTTGCCGTTAGTTTCAATGGCTGATTAATCAGAATTGGTCGCTAACAGGTCCCTGACTTGTTGGGCTAAGGTCAAGGGGTTGAATGGTTTGGTAATCACTCCGGTGATGTCCATTTGTTCAAAGCGATCGCGATCTTGTTTTAGCACTTTGGCTGTCAGCAGAATTACCGGAATTTCTCGACAGCTTGGTGTTTGTTGGAATTGCCTGGCCAACTCGAAACCATCGAGATCTGGCATGGATACATCTAACAAAATCGCATCAGGATGTTCCGTTTTGGCTTTCTGTAACCCCTCTTGACCAGACTTGGCTGTAATTACATCCCAACCTCCCAGATCGGTCAGACAAACCCGGACAATTTCCCGGATACGTTCTTCATCATCAATTACTAAAATTTGGGGTTTTGACATAGGTCACAATTTAGGCCACAATTTACGATGTAAGCAATATAAAACTACTCTGGCTTATTAGATTCAAATAGACAAGCATTTTTCCGGTCTACGAATACAGAAAGTTATATAGATAATTATCAATTTTTACCTGTTACTTCTGTGGTCTGTCCCTGATGGCATTTGAGTTAAGCCATACTTATATATCTGGCAAAATGATTTTAATATTTAAAAAATTGTAAATATTTATGACATTTTTATTGAGAATATTTCCCACAAATTTGACGAGAGAATGGGGGTTATGGTAGGGTGGAAAAAATTAAAAATGAGCGCTGTTTGTGTGCGTATAGCAAAAATGAGGCTAAAACCCTGATTATGTCGTCAGTTTAAATGTCAGTGGGCGGAAAATGGCTAATCCCGAGACACCAATTTTGCCGAAAAAATGGACGGCCAAAAATCGGGGGGTTGACAAAAATCACATTTTGTGCATCATGACTGTTAAATGGGGAAATTGAGTTTTTAAAAACAAGTTTAATGGTCAGTACGGTTGGTATGTATAACCATAGGAATAGTGAAATAAAAAGTGCTGCCTTTAGCCAATTGACTTTCGACCCAAATTTTGCCGCCGTGTTGCTGAATAATACTTTGACAGATAGATAAACCTAAGCCAGTCCCACCCTTTTGGCGAGAGTCCGAGGCATCGACTTGCTGAAAGCGACTAAAGATAGTTTCTAGTTGTTCGGGAGGAATGCCACGTCCCTGGTCGCGGACTTGAAAAAGCACCATATCATCCTGTGGATAAGCTGAGAGAGTGACGGTGGTATGGGGAGGGGAAAACTTAATAGCATTACCGACCAAATTAGTCAGAGTTTGTAGCATAGCATCTCGTTCCGCCCAGAGTTGAAGGGAGGTGGGTAAAATTTCGAGGGTAATGGAGTCTTGATGAGCGATCGCTTGTAAACTCTTAACCACTTGTGTCATCAAGTCCTGAGCGGAACAAGCCTCCATTTGAAATTCAACCTGACCCGAGTTTAACCGTTCAATATCAAGAATATCATTCACCAGTCGCACGAGTCTTTCTGTCTCTAATAAAGCAATTTGAATAAATTTATGAAACTCCTGGGGTTTGTGATCATACAAGCCAGAAGATAACAGTCCTAAAGAACCTTGAATAGCGGTGAGTGGCGTTCTCAGTTCATGGCTAACCACAGAAATAAACTCATTTTTCATCTGTTCTACAGCTCGCCGTTCACTGATATTCTGAGCTTGAGCAATAAAATAGAGAGGAACCCCGTCAATATTTCGGACTACGGACATACTGAACAATACCCAAATCACATATCCTTGCTTATGAAGGTAACGTTTTTCTACATAGTAATATTGAACTTGACCATCGAGCAATTTTTTAATGGATTTTACCTCCTGCTCATAATCTTCTGGGTGGGTGATATCTTTACATTGAAGTTGGAGTAGTTCTGCTTCCTGGTAGCCTAACATTTCACATATACAGCGATTAACTTTTAAGCAGTTTCCTTGGGGGGATAACAATGCCATACCGATCGCTGCATCTTCAAAAGCAGTGCGGAAGAGTTCCTCACTATCTCGGAGTTTTTGTTCGGCTTGTTTATAGTGGGTGATATCAAAGGTTAAACCTAAAATTTGGCTAAGTTTACCCTGTTTGTCTAACAATGGTAAATATTTAACAATCAGGGTTTTTGGGGGTTGATTTGGAAGCGTAATAGTAGCTTCGCCCATTTGTATGCTTAGGGTTTGGATCGTTTTTTCTAGCAAGGGTAAATAGTGGGAAGTTGCCTCTGGGAGAAATAGCTCTTCATCTCGGCGACCCATAAATGTTTCTTCTGACCAGCCTGTTAGTTCTAATGCTCGTTGGTTGACGAATTTTAAACGGCGATCGCTGTCATAAATTACAAAAACATCAGGAGCATGGTTTACCGCTATGCGTAGGAGTTCTTCGCTTTCTGCTAAGGCTATTTCTGCTTCTTTGCGATCGCTAATATCTTCCGCAAATCCTATATAACGCAGGGGAGAACCATCGTCATTATAAATAATGTTGACTTCTTCATAAACCCACCTAATTACACCATCATTTCTAATAATCCGATATTCTCGTTTAACCAAATTATTTTGATGCTGTTTTTCCTGATAATTAATTACTGCTCCTCGGTCTTCTGGGTAGATGGTATTTAACCAAGAATCAGGATTTTGATAGAGACTCTCACAGGTGCGTCCCCAAATTTTTTCATAGGCTGGGCTTAAATAAATATATTGTCCTGAATGGGCGCATTTTACAAAGAAAAACTGACTGATAGTAGAGGCAATTTCTTGAAAGCGTTTTTCACTTTTGATTAAGGCGACTTCAGTTTTTTTACGATAGTTAATATCTGTGATAATCGCACAACATCCAGCATATTTACCATCATCAAATATAGGATTAGTTGATAGTATAGTCCAGAGAATATCTCCGTTTTTCCGCTTCCATTTAAACTCATGTTGTTCCGCAATACCTTCACGACGACGTTGCAGATAATTTTCGACTATTGGATAATCCTGTTCATCCACAAACTTAAATAGGGAAGATTGAGTTATTTCTTCTTGGGTATAACCCAGCATATCTGCCATTTGCTGATTGACACAAGTGGTCATATTGTCACTGTCAATCATCCAAACTCCTTCGAGGGTCGTTTCAATGATAGTCCGAAATTTAGCCTCGCTTTTTATTAAAGCTGCTTCCGTCTTTTGGCGATCGCTAATATCTTGAACCCAAGACAGCAACATATTCAGTTTTCCTGATTCATCGTAAAAATTGGAATTGTACCACTCACAATAAATAACTGAGCCATCTTTGCGGTAATTACGATTTATGCAAATCCTCCTTTTTTCTTGATTAGCAAAAATGGTCTGAGTTTCTCGATTAATGCGATCGCTATCTTCCTCAAAGATTAATTTCCATTCATTCATCGACTTACCCAACACTTCCGACTCAGACCAACCAAATATCTCTTCTGCTTGCTTAGACCATTGGATAACCCGCAATTTTCGATCCCAAATAATAGTTCCCATGGGAGAATTATCAATCAGTGTTTTTAATTGATGATTCACCGATTGTAATTGCTGTGTAATTCCTGAATGATGGGTGAAATCATCCCCTCTGTGGGAGGATAGCAGTTGCATTTCAATGCGACCTTGTGCTTCTTCCAAATCTAAGGGATAAATCAGAACATCTGCTACTCGCAAGTTCAACCGGCGAACTTCCCGAAATATGGTTGTAGACTCAGCTAGTAGCATAATGGGAATGTTGGCGGTTACCGTGTGCGCTTGTAATTGTTTGGCGATCGCATATCCATCAGTATCCGGTAATTTCACATCTAAAAGAATGAGGTCAGGTGGAATATGTTTCGCTACCCCCAGACCTTCATATCCATCACCAATAACCTGAACTTGATAATTATTGATAGTTAATAGGTTAGCCAGTTCCCCGCGACTCGGAGACTCGCCTGCAATCACTAAAAGCCGAACCGGAAAATTGATATCGGTGGAAGCCATAATCTGCTATCAGTGCAAGAAAATATACTTATAGTTTTGATAGTAGCGCTTTTGATATTAAAGTCATAGCGACTTGACAAATTTTTTTCTTGAACCTTATAAGTTTCTTATATTTCACTGCTATAGTTAATTCCAGACCCTGATTGATTCTCAGTCCACCCATAAACGAAAATCACTGTTGATTTTTCCGTGGCGATCGCCTTCCCACTAGCTATGCTGGCTAGGAAGGTGTTAGCCACTTACCCCTATCACAACTCAGAAACTCTCTCCGAGGGCTGATGCTGTTTACATAGATAGGGTATATGGGGGGCTGAGTTTTTTTATGGCGCATACCTCCCCAAATAAATTTGGCTAACTCACCCGCCGTCTTATAAGTTTCTTATATTTCACTGCTATAGTTAATCCTGGACCCTGATTGATTCTCAGTCCACCCATAAACGAAAATCACTGTTGATTTTTCCGTGGCGATCGCCTTCCCACTAGCTATGCTGGCTAGGAAGGTGTTAGCCACTTACCCCTATCACAACTCAGAAACTCTCTCCGAGGGCTGATGCTGTTTACATAGATAGGGTATATGGGGGGCTGAGTTTTTTTATGGCGCATACCTCCCCAAATAAATTTGGCTAACTCACCCGCCGTCTTATAAGTTTCTTATATTTCACTGCTATAGTTAATCCTGGACCCTGATTGATTCTCAGTCCACCCATAAACGAAAATCACTGTTGATTTTTCCGTGGCGATCGCCTTCCCACTAGCTATGCTGGCTAGGAAGGTGTTAGCCACTTACCCCTATCACAACTCAGAAACTCTCTCCGAGGGCTGATGCTGTTTACATAGATAGGGTATATGGGGGGCTGAGTTTTTTTATGGCGCATACCTCCCCAAATAAATTTGGCTAACTCACCCGCCGTCTTATAAGTTTCTTATATTTCACTGCTATAGTTAATCCTGGACCCTGATTGATTCTCAGTCCACCCATAAACGAAAATCACTGTTGATTTTTCGGTGGCGATCGCCTTCCCACTAGCTATGCTGGCTAGGAAGGTATTAGCCACTTACCCCTATCACAACTCAGAAACTCTCTCCGAGGGCTGATGCTGTTTACATAGATAGGGTATATGGGGGGCTGAGTTTTTTTATGGCGCATACCTCCCCAAATAAATTTGGCTAACTCACCCGCCGTCTTATAAGTTTCTTATATTTCACTGCTATAGTTAATTCCGACCCTGATTGATTCTCAGTCCACCCATAAACGAAAATCGGCACTGATTTTTGAGTGGCGATCGCTTTCCCACTAGCTATGCTGGCTAGGAAGGTGTTAGCCACTTACCCCTATCACAACTCAGAAACTCTCTCCGAGGGCTGATGCTGTTTACATAGATAGGGTATATGGGGGGCCTGAGTTTTTTTTTCGCGCATACCTCCCCAAATAAATTTGGCTAACTCACCCGCCGCCTTATAAGTTTCTTATATTTCATTGCTATAGTTAATTCCGGACCCTAGTTTATTCTCAGTCCACCCATAAACGAAAATCGGCACTGATTTTTGAGTGGCGATCGCCTTCCCACTAGCTATGCTGGCTAGGAAGATATTAGCCACTTACCCTTAATAAAATGATAGGGTATATGGGGGGGGCTGAGTTTTTTTTGGTACATTAATCTATGACATCTACTGACAAACCTTATCAAAAAATTCCGATTCAAGATTGTGGGGAATTGTTGATTCCCATTCCCGCAGAATTGTTTATTTTTGAGTCTCCTCACCCCTATCATAAATTGGGTGCGCCTTATCAACTCTCTCCCGTTAGTTCCCCCTATTACCTGCGAGAGAATGTTGGCGATCGCTTAATTACCGCTAACCAATATTTACAAGCTGAATATCCCCATTTGCGGATTTTGGTTTTTGATGCTTATCGACCCATTGAAGTACAACAGTTTATGGTTGATCATGCTTTTCAACAACAACTTAAAGCCACAGGATTAACCCTAGAATTGCTATCCGAACAACAGCGACAACAATTGTGGGAGGAAGTTTATAAATTTTGGGCTAGTCCTAGCCATGACCCTGCTACCCCTCCCCCCCATAGCACTGGGGCTGCTGTCGATGTTACTTTATTTGATATCGTGACCGTCAGTGCGCTTAATATGGGTTCTGATATTGATGAGATTTCTCCTCGGTCTCAACCAGATTATTTTGCCGAAAGTTCCGATCCTACCGAACTAGAATATCATCGAAATCGACAAATCTTAAAGCAGGTCATGACCCGGGCTGGGTTCCTACAACACTTACATGAATGGTGGCATTTTTCCTATGGTGACCAAATGTGGGCTTGGCTGCATAATCGTCAGAGTACAAAAGGCGCGATCGCTTGTTATGGTCGGTATAGTTAAAATCACCATATATATGCCGCCACATTTTCCCATGATACAAGTATAGGTCAAGTCGCCGAGTTTGTCAAGCCCAAAACCCTAGTTAATTTCATGTTTAATCGTTGAGTGTTTGTGTGGCTGTGTCTAACCCTGTAGCCCTGAGAGACAGACAACATTTCCGCCAGAAGCGATCGCTCTCCAGGCTGGCTATTATGTAGAAATTAGCATATATATGCCGCCACATTTTCCCACAATACAAGTATAGGTCAAGTCGCCGAATTTGTCAAGCCTAAATCTGTGCGTGTCTAACTCGGTCCGAGTGAGAGAGAGCCATAGGAATTGTGGAACGATGGCGGGGTAATAATTGAGAGATGATCAGAGATTCTAAGGATAGTTAAAATCGGGAAAATCTGTTAACTTCATATTAGGAATTAGTGGCTAGGAGTGATTTAATCTTGACACATTTAGAAAATTCTGATAAATTCAGGGTAGAACATGGTAGATTCCCTATCCCCGTGGCTATACGAACCGTTATGGCTGTAATCACCCTGTCTGTGGCGATATTGCTGACATCATGTAGCCTGCCACAGGTATCAGCCGCGAACCGGATGTTCTTAGATTTATCCCTAGAGTTTGTGGGTGAGTACGAACTACCAGAGTCTCAAAGGCTGTCAGATTTGACCTATGAGATTACCGGATATGGTGAACCCACCGACAGTGGTATTCGCTTCTATGGCCTAGGAGAGTCCGAAGGCGAAAGCGACCCGACAGAATTATATACCCTAGGGTGGGAGTTTGCTGACGGTAACAAGTCGCCAGTTCCTGGCAAAATTACGATAGAGGAGAGCATCAAATTAAGCGATCGCCCTAGGGAAGCGCGCAGCATAGCCTTTTCCCCGCGCAAGTCGCTGTTTATCGCTACAGATAACTCCCACATTGGGGAATATGACCTAGAAACGGGGGACCTAAAAAATACCGTCCCACTACCTCCCAGCTATGTATTGAATGAGGATGAGACCAAACCCCCCCAAGGCTTACAACCCGAGTTAGGCATAAAGTCTCTAGCCATAGCGCCTGATGGTTTTAGTGCGGGTGGGATGGACCCATTTAGGTTGTTTGTCGCACCATACGCACCACTAAAGCAGGATATAGATAGCGGTGCGGGGAAAGTGCGAATATTGCATTATGTGATAGCCGATCGCGCTTCGTTTTTAGTGTCGGAAAATCTGTATAATTTGGATGAAGATGCCCAGGGAAGGGAGTTAGCCGGACTGGTGGCTCTAAACCGGGGAGGTTCATTTCTGAGTTTAGAGCGATCGGCAAGTGGTATCGGTGCCGGAATTTATCAAGTTTTTAGTGGAGACGCAACAGATACCTCCCGCATTGCCAGTTTACGCGGTAAATTAACCAAAGTTCAACCCTTGCGAAAACAACTGCTTTTAAACCTCCCAGAATTAGGAGTTAATGCCCAAGTTACTGGTATGACTTTGGGACCCCGGCTTCCTGACGGTGGACAGAGTTTAGTCGTCATTAAAGATAACCCTCCCGGTTTATTGATTTTTCGCCTGACCGGAATTAAGGGATAATCGATGATGGGCAATTTAGTCAATCATTGGCGTTGGGGGTGCTACTGCGCCCCCATGGTGATCCAGCTTGGTGCCGCCTAGAACTGTGTACCCAATTGTTGTATCCTACAGAATCGAGAAAAAATTGTTAGGAAATCATATTTATTGGCGCTATTATGACACACGCTACAGATATTCTGACCCTAGGGCGTTGGTTGGCTGCGGACTTCAGCAACCAAGCCCAAGCCTTTGAAAATCCGCCATTTTTCGCTCATATTCGGGTCTGTATGCGTCCATTACCGTGGGAACTTCTCAATGGGTTGAGTTTGTATCTGGAACAGGCCTATGATATTAACCTGAAACAGCCTTACCGGGTGCGGGTGCTGAAATTAATCGCTGTAGATGATCATATCGAAATCGAGAATTATGAGATTGATGGTCAAGAGGAGTTTTTTGGGGCTTCTAGGGAAGTCTCGCGCCTGAAAGCCTTAAAGCCGGAACAACTGAACAAACGGTGCGGCTGTACTTTTATCACCCACTGGACCGGAAAGGAATTTAAGGGAGTCGTCGAACCCGGGAAAAGCTGTATGGTAGAACGGAAGGGAAAACTGACTTATTTGGATAGTAGTTTTGAGATAGACGGCGATCGCTTTATTAGCCATGATCGTGGTATGGACCCAGAAACCGATGAGCATATCTGGGGCGCGGTAGCTGGACCTTTTGAGTTTGTGCGCTGGGCGAGTTTTGCTGATGAGGTGAAGTTAGGGCAATAATGGTTTATAGGGGGACCAATTGCTGATAAATTAACCTAAGTATCAACAAATACAAAATTTCACTGAAAGTTTATGAGAGTTCTGGTTACTGGTGGTGACGGCTACTGCGGTTGGGCGACGGCGCTGTATCTTTCCAACCGTGGGTATGAAGTGGGTATTCTGGATAACTTGGTGCGGCGACACTGGGATCAACAGCTAGGTATTGAGACCTTGACACCCATAGCCCCTATTCAACAAAGGATTCAGCGCTGGCGCGATTTAACGGGTAAGTCTATTGACCTGTTTATGGGCGATATCAATAACTATAGTTTTCTGATCAATAGCTTGCGGGAGTTTCAGCCAGATTCTATTGTTCATTTTGGTGAACAGCGATCGGCTCCCTTTTCAATGATAGATCGTGAACACGCAGTTCTCACCCAAAGCAATAATGTAATGGGGAATTTGAATATCCTGTATGCTATGCGGGAAGAATTCCCTGATGCACATTTGGTCAAGTTGGGGACTATGGGTGAATATGGTACACCCAATATTGATATCGAAGAGGGCTATATTACCATTGAGCATAATGGCCGTAAGGATACTGTCCCGTATCCGAAACAGCCCGGAAGTTTCTATCACCTTTCTAAGGTTCATGACAGCCATAATATCCACTTTGCTTGTAAAATATGGGGTCTGAGGGCTACCGATTTAAACCAGGGTGTGGTTTATGGGGTTCTCACCGAAGAGACGGGAATGGATGAGTTGTTGATCAACCGTCTGGATTATGATGGGATTTTTGGGACGGCTTTAAATCGTTTCTGTATTCAGGCTGCCATTAATCACCCCCTGACGGTTTATGGTAAGGGAGGACAAACTAGGGCTTTCCTGGATATCCGCGATACCGTGCGATGTGTTGAGTTGGCGATCGCTAATCCCGCTGAACCTGGTCATTTCCGCGTGTTTAACCAATTTACCGAAATGTTTAGCGTTGGCGACCTGGCGATGATGGTTAAAAAGGCAGGTGTGACCCTGGGGTTCGATGTGGAGATTCAGAATATCGAAAATCCTCGGGTTGAATTGGAAGACCATTATTTCAACGCTAAAAACACTAATCTGTTAGACCTCGGTTTGCAGCCTCATTATCTCTCGGATTCACTCTTGGATTCTTTGCTGAATTTCGCCATTAAATACAAACATCGGGTAGACAAAAATGAAATTCTACCCAAGGTTTCCTGGCGTAATCCGGGTTCCGTTTACGCGAAAAGCTAATCTCTTTTCCCCCCTATGTCTCCCCAGAGAGATAGGCGGGGAATCTGATAATTGACCATGGATAATGGATAATTAAATCCCGGAAATTATAATATGTTTATATGTCCGGTTTGTGGATATAAATATTTGCAAAAAATTCCGAGAAATTGTGAGGTTTGTAACTGGAATTTAGAGTTAACCGAAATTCATCCAGAACAACTAGGTTGGGCGATAGAAACATGGAAAAACCTAGATAGTTTGCAGGGAAAACGCAAGAAAAAGCGAGTGACGGTAGCGGATTTGTTACCCAGAATAAATGCCATTGAGTCCGAACTGACAGCAGCGAAAATTGAGCGAGAGAATCTGAGAAATCAACTAGATTGGGTTCTCTATCATATCGAAACCATTAACCCTGAACAGGTGACAGAAACCCTGTCAAAAATGCGGATCTGGTTAGAAGATAATCAAGCCGAAAATCCCCCCATGTCTGAGGTGGGTATGGACTATACAGGATTAATGGAATTATTGGCAGCCGGAGAGTGGAAAACTGCTGATGAGTATACTTGGAAGATTATCTTATATCTGACCGGAAGGGAACAAATGGGATGGTTAAATGTGGAAGATATTGATAATTTTCCCCTCACCGATTTACGGACAATTGATTATTTATGGGATTATTATAGTAGTGGATTGTTTGGGTTAACAATTCAACAGCAAATCTGGGAAACTGTAGAATCAGATTATAGTAAATTTTGCGATCGCATTGGATGGCGAGAGGGTAGTTGGAAATATTATGATGAACTAATCTTTAACCTAAACGCCCCCAAGGGACATTTACCAGTAATTCCTTGGCGGCGGCGGTCCTGCTACGGCGTAGGAATAGCCACCGCCTCCGAGATTTTATCGTCATTTATCGAGAGACTCTTAGCAGCCACCACTGACGGGAGGAATTAAAACCACCTCATCTCCGTCTTTTAGGTAGGTGTCTGGATTGACAAACTCCAGGTTAACCCCAAACCGGGTTAAATCCCGCCATTGTTGCAATTGGGGATATTCGCTAATCGCTACATCAAGGATATGAGATACAGGAGTTTCGGGTGCGAGTTGCAATACCAACTCAGGGACTCCATAGGCTTCCTGAAAAGCCGCGAATAGTTTAACCGTCACTGTAACCGAGGGATGGGACATCAAATCTTCAATCATGAAAAACCCGTCAAAACCAAGCTATCAGGAGTTTACAGCCTTATTGATAAGCTGAGATTAGCATATTGATTGCAAATTTCTCAAGCAGATGATAATTGACCTACACATCATAGATTATAATCTATAGCAAATCTAAAGAGAAAATAAAATCTCCCTTATAGTGGAGAACGGATTTTAGCAATTTATCCCAATCTTTCAGTTATGACTGAATTTTTCCTGCAAAACATTTGGTGGATTCCCTGCTATCCCTTTTTGGGGACGCTACTATCAATTCCCTGGTCTCCGGGAATTATCCGCAAAACTGGACCGAGACCCGCAGGATATATAAATATCCTGATGACCCTGATGGCTTTTGTACATGGCTTAATCGCCTTGGGCGGAATGTGGGGTCAACCTGGCTATGAGATGGTTATTCCCTGGCTACAGGTGGCGGATCTGGATTTTTCGATTCCCTTAGAAGTCTCAGTCACAACTATCGGCGCTACTTTGGTAATTACTGGGCTGAATTTCCTAGCCCAAGTTTACGCTGTCGGCTATCTGGAAATGGATTGGGGTTGGGCGAGGTTTTATTGTCTAATGGCATTATTTGAAGCCGGACTCGCCACCCTGGTATTGTGCAATTCCCTGTTTTTCAGTTATATCATTTTGGAAATTCTCACTCTGGGAACTTATCTATTGGTGGGTTTCTGGTTTAATCAGTCCCTAGTGGTAACTGGGGCGCGAGATGCGTTTCTGACTAAACGGGTGGGGGATTTATTCCTGTTGATGGGGGTGGTTTCCCTGTATCCCATGGCGGGAACTTGGAATTTTTCCGAATTAGCAACATGGGCGGAAACTGCAACGGTTAACCCTACTGTTGCGACTCTGTTAGGGTTGGCTTTGTTGGCGGGTCCTTTGGGTAAGTGCGCCCAGTTTCCTCTGCATTTATGGCTTGATGAAGCTATGGAAGGCCCCCTTCCTAGTACCATCCTACGAAATGCGGTAGTTGTCTGTTGCGGGGCTTGGGTATTAATTAAGGTGTTTCCGGTGATTTCCCTGTCTCCGGTGGCGGTGTCTGTAGCAGTGTTTATCGGTTTGGCTACCGCTGTGGGTGCAAGTGCGATCGCTATTGCTCAAATTGATGTCAAACGGGCGATTTCCTATTCGGTTAGTTCCTATATGGGGATAACTTTTATTGCTGTAGTCAATGGACAAACTCAGGCGGCGTTATTACTCCTGTTGACCTACTCCATGGCTATGGCATTATTAGTCATGACCAGCGGCGGAATTATCCTCAATAATATTACCCAAGATTTGACTCAATATGGGGGGCTGTGGTCGCGCCGCCCCATTTCGGGTATTTGTTTTATTGTCGGGATTATCGCTTTGGTCGCCGTGCCGCCTTTTGGTGGCTTTTGGACGATGTTGGAGTTGACACAAAATCTGTGGATAAGTCAACCGGCGATCGCCATTACCCTATTGGTAATCAACGCTTTAACTGCTTTTAGTCTCACCCGTGAGTTGGGCTTGATTTTTGCGGGACCTCCTAAACAGATGACTATTAGATCACCGGAGGGACTCTGGGCTTTAGTGCTACCGATGACCGTTTTAATGGGTTTGTGTCTACATATTCCCCTGTTGTTGAAGGCTTGGGGAGTCCTACCCAGTTGGGAAAATATTAACCTAACTATAGCCACATTACTCGTGGCTTCTAGTGCGATCGGTGGTGGACTAGCTACCTGGATTTATGTATTTAACGGCATTGAGAAACCCGTTAAATTATGGTCTCCATCAGTTCAGGACTTTTTCGCCTACGATTTCTATACCGCTAAACTGTATCGATTGACCATCATTTCCGCTGTCGCCCTCATCTCCAAAATTATTGATTGGATAGATAGATTTATTGTCGATGGCTTCGTGAATTTAGTCGGTCTAGCCACAGTCTTTAGTGGACAAAGCCTCAAATATAACGTTTCGGGACAAACTCAATTTTATGCCCTCACTATTGTGATAGGCATTACTCTCCTGTTAAGTTTGTTATCCCTTGGTTTGTTCTAACTCCCTCAAAAATGCTCAATCATGCTTAGTTTGTTAATTGCAATTCCCCTAGTTGGTAGCCTGTTAATCGGCTTGCTACCCTCTTCCTTTACCTCCCAACGGATTCGCTCGATCGCCCTAGCTTTCATGGCAGTAACCGGGCTGTTGACCCTGAAATTAACCCTAGATTTCGACCTAGATAATCCCGGTTTTCAGTGGGAAGAATATCTGCCCTGGATTCCCCAATTAGGGTTATCCTATAGTTTGGCAATGGATGGCTTATCTTTACCTCTGGTAGGGTTAAGCGCCATTTTGACCCCTATGGCGATCGCCAGTAGTCGCCCCGACATGAATCGCCCCCGTCTTTACTACTCCATGATTTTGTTAGTAAATGCGGCGATCGCTGGTGCTTTTCTCTCCCAAAATCTCCTGCTGTTTGTGCTGTTTTATGAATTGGAACTCATCCCCATTTATCTATTAATTAGCATTTGGGGCGGCGAAAAACGCGGCTATGCAGCGATGAAGTTCCTCATTTATACCGCCATCTCAGGAATTTTAATTTTGGCAGGTTTCCTAGGGATAGCTTGGTTAAGTGGGTCAGGAAGTTTTGATTTTAATGCCATTAATACTCAGAATTTATCATCAATTAGCCAACTGCTTTTGATGACCATTCTCCTAATTGGATTTGGGATTAAAATCCCTCTAGTCCCCCTCCATACCTGGCTACCTGATGCTTATGTAGAATCTTCCGCCCCCGTCACCATTTTACTGGGAGGTCTATTAGCAAAACTGGGAACCTATGGATTAATTAGATTTGGCTTACAACTATTCCCAGAAACCTGGCAAATCATCGCCCCCGGATTATCCATTGTCGCCGTCTTTAGCGTCATGTATGGGGCTTTAACCGCTATTTCCCAACAAGATATCAAGCGCATGGTTGCCTATAGTTCCATCGGTCACATGGGTTATATTATTGTCGCTATGGCTGCGGGAACTGAAGTTAGTCTGATTGGCGCTATTTCCCAAATGGTCGCCCATGGGTTGATTTTAGCTATTCTATTCCACTTAGTTGGCATAGTTGAAGTCAAAGTGGGAACTAGGGATTTAAAACTCTTAAATGGCTTAATGAACCCCCTTCGTGGTCTACCTCTCACCAGCGCCTTATTAATTATGGCAGGAATGGCGAGTGCGGGTATTCCTGGCTTGGTGGGATTTGTGGCAGAATTTCTGGTTTTTCAAGGAACTTTTGCCGTTTTCCCCATTCAGAGTTTACTCTGTATTATTGCCTCTGGTTTAACCGCTGTTTATTTTGTCATTTTGCTGAACCGCACTTGTTTTGGTAAGCTAGACAATGAGTTAGCCTATTATCCCCAAGTTTCCTTTTCTGAACAAGCACCAGCTTTGATTTTAGCCCTGTTAATTCTGTTCCTAGGCGTGCAACCTAGTTGGTTATTACGCTGGTGTGAACCTACAGCCAAACAAATGGCGATCGAGTTAAGTATTCATCCCGTGCAACAGGTAGCAATTCAACCCGAAAATCCTTCGAGTTTATGATGTTTTCCCCGCAGTTCACTTAATTACTGTTGATTATGACAACCAGTTTCATGCAAGCAGAAAAAACCCCCACTAAATTACCGCCCTCTCAACATGAGTTTGCGGAGATTATTCATCGCTTAGAGGCGGGAGGCGCTATGCTACCCGATACACCCGAAAATTTGATGCAAATTATCGGCATTTATAAGGCTTATGCCGTCCCTATGGATTTCTATTGGCGCGATTTGTTGTATATTGCTGAACGGGTGTTCCTCAATCCGTTGCCGTTTTTTAAATACTTTTTACCCCAGGAATATTTAGACCTGCATAACCATTATGCCGGGGATGATGCCGATTTAAGGATTTGGCGCGGAGAAGCGATCGCTCACCCGGAATTATTGGCATTTATGCAGAAAGGGGAAACCCGAAAAATGCCCAAACTCCTCCATCATTTATGGCACGATCGCGTTAATATGGAGTTCGCCGAAGCCTGTATGCAAGCCATGTTTTGGCATCGAGAAATGGGCGGCAGATTTGACAGTTATTTAGACACAGACGAATATAAAGCCAATGCTGACCGCGCTATCCGCGCTTATTTCCGCAAAAATCCGGTCATGCTGGGTTTATATAAACTGTTCCCCGATATGTTCTTAGAACAGGTCAGGCAACTTTCCTATTATAGCAATTTAGGGCTATTTTGGGAAGTTATGGCTCCCGTATTTTTTGAAATGAGCGATCGCTATGATGAGGGGACAATGACCACCGTACCCGAGGCGATGAATTTCCTGGTTAATGGCATTTTTGCGATCGCAGGTCGCCCTATTTATCATCATGTTTATATTGATGGCGAATGTTATGAAATCGTCCCCAAATCCAAGGGTTTTATGTGGCTCTATGAAGCCGCCTTACCCTATGTAGAAGCCGTTTTTTATCGCACCGCACCTTTCCGGGGTACTAAGTCCTACAACGCCCAAGCTAAAGAAGTTCCTGATGACCAGAAGGATTTTCATTATGGTATTCTTTACGCCGATATTTTCCCAGTTGGTACCGCTGGAATACCACCGACTTTATTAATGCAGGATATGTATCACTTCTTACCCCCCTACTTGGTGGATTATTACCAGAAATATTGCCGAGGTGAGGATGATATGTTGATTCAGTTGGCTAACACTTTTCAGCGTTCCATGTATTGCGTCACATCAGCCGTTATTCAGGCTCTAAGGACTGCTTTACTATATCCCCTTGATGACCCCAACCCCCGCCACCTAGAAGCCAACAGAGCCTTTTTTGAGGCGCAAATGGATCGATTTAAACGCCCCGAAGCACGGTTAAGGAATATTCAAACTCCCAATTACCGTTAAGCTAAATTCCCCGTAGGGTGCGTCATACCCAGGCTATAGAAATCCCAACCCGATAATTTGGGGATGACGCACCATAGAGGTTATATGAATCCCAACCCGATAATTTGGGGATGACGCACCATAGAGGCTATAGAAATCCCAACCCGATAATTTGGGGATGACGCACCATAGAGGTTATATGAATCCCAACCCGATAATTTGGGGATGACGCACCATAGAGGTTATATGAATCCCAACCCGATAATTTGGGGATGACGCACCATAGAGGTTATAGAAATCCCAACCCGATAATTTGGGGATGACGCACCATAGAGGTTATAGAAATCCCAACCCGATAATTTAGGGATGACCCACCATAGAGGCTATATGAATCCCAACCCGATAATTTGGGGATGACGCACCATAGAGGTTATATGAATCCCAACCCGATAATTTGGGGATGACCCACCATGGAAGCCCTAGCGCAGCATTACCGAGGGGTGGTAGATATGGTATTAGGTTTCATGAAGTAATAAAACCGCACATTCAGCCAACCTAGCGACTTGTTCTGCGACCGACCCCATTAACACCCGTTTAACGCCAGTATAGCCGTGGGTAGGCATAACAATTAACTCTATGTTTTGAGCTTTAGCATAATCGACAATTTCATGGCTAGGCGTACCAATTAAAACCGTGACCTTTGCGCCATCAAATCCTCTTTTAATCAACTCATTGTTCAAAGCGTCTTCTGCGTGTTGTTGTCGAGACTGAGGACTAACTGATTGCCACATAGAGCCAGGTTCTGCGGGGTGTAATTTAGGCAAAATATGGATAACATGGAGTTGAGATATATGGGGGACAAACTCTCGGGCTGGGGATAAAGCGGCAAAAGAAAGTTCAGAGAAATCGATAGGGACTAATACCGCATTTTTATTAAACCAACTCATCAGTTACTATCCTTTACTATCCTCTTGTGTTTTTCTACGACGAATTTCATCTCCTACTGTGGAATTTAATTGCGCCCCCAGAAGCACTACTAGGGAACTAATATTTAACCATAACAGCAGAACAATAAAAGTGCCGAGCGCACCATAGAGAACATTATAATACTCAGACTGGTAAACATACCAGCGAAATAAATTAGAGATTAAAGCCCAAAAAATCGCGGCCAGAATTGAGCCAGGAATTAAGGGAGTTTTAGGCTTTCGGTAACTAGGGCCATAGCGATATATCAGAGCAAAGTTAGTGGAGACAATGCCGAGGGTAATTGGCCATTGTAGACGATTCCAAGTATCCAATAATGTTGATTGAAGCAAACAATCTTGGACAGGTTCTTGAGCTAAACACATATCAATTTTATCGAGGGGACAATTACCCACTGTTTCTAAGATGCAACTTTTGCGGGCAAGAATTTCCACCAAAAAATCACTAATAAAGACCGCCCCTGATGCCATAATCAACAGCAATAATGTACCCAAAGTCAAAGCGATCGCAATTAATTTTGACTTCCAAACAGGTCTAATTTTGTCTGGTGGCACTTGATGAATTCTATTAAGGGCTTCCATCGCGGAACTAATCACCCCAGAAAACAGCCAAATAGAAATAATAAAACTAAACGAAAATAGTCTAGGGCTAAGACTTCTTCCCGATTGGCTCATAGTTGCCCCAATCAATTTTTGCACTTGTTCTGGTACGACTTCCCCTAACAAATTCGCCATTTCCAATAGGGTTGATTGTAGAGATGGATTGGAACTAATAGCGGCTAACAGAGCAAAAAGAGCGGGAACCAGTGCTAAGGTAGAGTGATAAGCCATTTCGGCAGACAAACCGTATAACCGTTGTTGAACAGTACGAACTCCTAAACTATGAATAGTCTGCCAATTGAGGTAGGTAAAGAATAGAACAAAATCCACCACGCGCTTTTTGATTTGACGACCTAGCCACCATAGGCATTTGAAAAGGATAATCAGCAGATCGGCGGTTTTGGCTGCTACCCACTCAAACCCCAGATACCATGCTTTACGGTTGAGTATCCATAGGGTTTTCAATCCCTGTAGCAGGGTTAACAGCAGCTTCCATAGCAGGTGTAGGATGATTAATAACAGGTTAACTACCATTTCAGCAGCACAGTCTATTATCTGGTTGAAACTTGGCAGCTTGAACCGACAGTGCAATATTGCCCTATTTAGGTGATATAAAAATTGGCAGGGCAATGCGAGTAGCATTTTGCGGGTTGGGGGAGATTTAATCAGGGCTACTTTATAGTATGACCTGTTGTGGAAGGTTTAACACAGAAACAGGGTGTTACTGATGGTTTAAACTTCCCCAGGGATTCAATGTTTCCGGTTGCTTATGGATTTTTAGGTTGAGTTATGAACCAGGATATTAGACAATGGTTGGATGAAATTAAGCGATTGCAAGAGCAGTTAGGACAACTGCGATCCGATCGCGATCAGGCTTTAGCTAGTGCCGACCAGTGGCGAGAGCGTTATAATACGGAAGCCCAGCAGCGCCGAGAAGAGGTGCGCCGCCATCAAGATGCGATCGCTCAACTGCGCCAAGAACTTGAACAACTACAGAATAAATTTGGTATTGCTAAAAATGAGATTCTGACGCGAGTACAAACCGAGCGGGAGGTTGAGAGCTTGGAAACCGTGGAGGAGTTGAAAAATAAGATTGTCCAGATTACCCTAGAACGCGATCGCGCTAGGGAACAGGTCTACCAAATAACGGCAGCCTTAGAGAAAGAGAAAGCCGATCACCTAGAAACCCGCAACAGTCTCACTACCGCTTTAGGGGACACCATGGACCTGCTCACCAAGGCTCAAAATGCCGGAAAGTCCAATAGTTAATAGTCCGGTATGGGAAACTCGGCGCTACAGGAGGGCTACAGGAGGGGGGGGTGGCACTGGAGTTGAGCAACCCCCTCCCATTGGCTAAAATCCCATAGCTTTAGCTACTGCGTCCAAATTAGCAGCAATACCCTCTTTAGTGGGGTTATTACTGTGTTTGATAGCCACGTCGGGGTCTTTTAAGCCATTACCTGTTAAGACACAAACTACAGTGGCTCCTGCTGGTACTTGGTCTTTGACTTTCAGCAGTCCAGCTACGGAGGAGGCGCTGGCGGGTTCACAGAAGATGCCTTCTTGGGAGGCTATAAGGCGATAGGCGTTGAGGATTTCTTCGTCAGTAACGGCGCTAAAACTGCCTTGGCTGGCTGATTGGGCTGCTATAGCCATATCCCAACTGGCGGGGTTGCCGATACGAATGGCGGTGGCGATAGTTTCGGGATGGGTGATTGGGTGACCATTAACTATGGGGGCGGCTCCGGCTGCTTGAAATCCCATCATCCTAGGGAGGCGATCGCATTTTCCTTCTGAATGATACTGACAAAATCCCATCCAGTAGGCGGTGATATTTCCGGCATTTCCCACAGGGATACACAACCAATCGGGTGCATCACCTAAAGCGTCTACCACTTCAAAGGCGGCGGTTTTTTGTCCTTCCAAGCGATAGGGGTTCACCGAGTTAACTAGGGTGACAGGATATTGGCGGGAAACCTCCCGCACAATGGTTAGGGCTTCGTCAAAGTTTCCTTCGATAGCTAAGACTTCCGCACCATAAAGGAGAGCTTGGGCTAGTTTCCCCAGGGCTACATAACCCAATGGAATCAGGACAAATGCTTTTAATCCGGCACGACGCGCATAGGCTGCCGCTGATGCTGAGGTGTTACCTGTACTGGCACAAATGACGGCTTTGGCTCCCTCTTCTTTCGCTTTGGATATAGCCATAGTCATCCCCCGGTCTTTAAATGACCCAGTGGGGTTCAATCCGTCATATTTCACATATACCTGCACCTGTTTTCCGATTTCGGCGGCAATGGTGGGGACTGGAATTAGGGGGGTATTACCTTCTTGCAGGGTGACAACGGGGGTGGCTGAGGTAACAGGTAGATAGTCCCGGTATGCTTCAATCAGACCGGGCCAGATATTGAGTTTTCTTTCAGTTGCGGGCAAAGTCAGGGTCATTTCAATGTTACAGTTTGTTGTTTTGGGCTAAATTTACTTGACTTTTCAAGGTTGCCATGCTATATAACTTGGGGCTAATGGGTTAATCAGCCCTTGAGTCTTACTCAGGTGAAAACGGTTTCGCGCCTGTCACGTAAAACTCCTGGGAAGGTTGGAAGCTCCGTGATTGATCACGGAGAGGAAAACCGACTCAAGCGGCTGACCGCCGCCAGCACCCCCTTGCGGGGTAGAGGGGTATGGTTGCCCCTCCATGGAGCTATGGTTGGCTCCGACTCCCTTGCGGGGTAATGTTTGCTTCGCCAATGTTCAGAGTCGGTACTATCCAAATCGCACGTCCTTAACCCCTTAGAGATGTTTAACGATTCGGTTCTAGGGCCTGGAACTAGCACGCATTCCAGGGTAGGAACTTTAACTCTTGCTCTGAACGTAGCCAGTTAAGGCTTAGGCTGGTCAGCTACCTGAAAGGGGGGCACGAAGCCCCTGTGCTTCAGCCGGGGGTGCTGACCCTTAACTCAGTTTACTCCTGATGTAAACATCCAGCCACTTGCCTTGGGGGGCGATGATGTTTTTCTTAAAAAGAGTTTAACATGGAGTGAAAATATAGTTAAGATTTGTTGATGTGCCAGTTAAGTTTATAAATCCAACTAATTACTGATGCCAACTCCTTCATCGACTTTATCGCGTCCACAAAATCTGTCATCCTTGCCGTTGTCTTCAGCTTCCGGTAAAATCGACAAGATGCCGTCTATATATAGTGTTGATCAGCAAGTGAAGTTTTTGCATCTTCAGGCTGAGGTGGACACTCTGCTGCTAGAATTACAAACTCTCAAGCAAATGCGATCGCTTGGTCCCACCGACCCGAAAAATTAGGCCCAATCCCGCCAGGGGGCCAATAATCAGCAATCAGAAATTAGCGATCGCGATCGCAGACGGTGTGCTATAAATGATCAGACTACACTTAACCGTCTGAGGGGTTGATTCAACTATTTGGAATCAGCCAGTCTTGGTTGAGGATTGCTCTCAATCTCAGGGTCAGGTAACTCCATCAAAAAAGACCGCTTAGGCGGGTTAATTGGCTGAGATACCATTACTGTAGGTTGGGAAAGTTGTCGGCTACCTTAGCAGTTAAAAAAGCACATTCATTCAGAAGCCAGGCACCAGTAATGGTGGCTTGGTTTTCCCTTAAAATTCATCTATGACCCTATCAATTGTAAAGTCTGAAGATTCATCGTCACGCCCCTCCGCAGTTCCCTCGGATTTGCGCTTGAGAGATATTATTAACACCCTTCCTAGTGATGTGTTTGTCCAGGACCGATACAAAGCTTGGATGACAGTAATCATTAACGTTGTCATGGTGGGTTTAGGATGGCTAGGAATAGCGATCGCTCCCTGGTTTCTCCTTCCGGTGTTGTGGGTATTTACAGGGACCGCCCTCACCGGATTTTTTGTGATCGGACATGACTGCGGACACCGCTCATTTTCTCGGAATGTTTGGGTAAATGATTGGGTAGGTCATATCCTGTTTCTGCCGATTATATATCCCTTTCACAGTTGGCGTATTGGTCACAACCAACACCATAAATACACTAACAGAATGGAGTTAGATAATGCTTGGCAACCCTGGCGTAAAGAAGAATACCAAAACGCTGGTAAATTCATGCAGGTGACTTATGACCTTTTCCGAGGTCGCGCCTGGTGGATTGGTTCCATTCTACACTGGGCAAGCATTCACTTTGACTGGACAAAATTTGAAGGTAAGCAGCGCCAACAGGTTAAGTTTTCCTCTCTGTTGGTCATCGGCGCGGCGGCGATCGCATTTCCGACTATGATTTTAACCATCGGAGTTTGGGGATTTGTCAAGTTTTGGGTCATTCCTTGGTTAGTCTTCCACTTCTGGATGAGTACCTTTACCCTACTTCATCACACCATCGCCGACATTCCCTTTAGAGAACCCGAACAATGGCACGAAGCCGAATCCCAACTATCAGGGACTGTTCACTGCAATTATCCCCGCTGGGTTGAGTTTCTCTGTCACGATATCAACGTTCATATTCCCCACCACGTCACCACCGCAATTCCCTGGTATAACCTCCGTACAGCCTACGCCAGTTTACAGGAAAATTGGGGTGAATATCTCTATCCTGAGTGTGATTTTTCCTGGGGTTTAATGAAGCAAGTTGTTGACCACTGCCATTTGTATGATGAGAATAACAATTATCAGTCAATCTCTGACTACAAAAAGAGTTTAGCGGTCATTGATAATTAATAATTAATAATTAATAATTAATAATTATTAATTGTAGGTGCGGGTTCTGGTGTAAGTTTCTTGACCTCCGCCTGAGAAACCCGGTTTCTTTGAGAAACCGGGTTTCTTGACTTCTTGACCTCTGTAAATCATCAACTCCCCAGGAGGATATGAATAAACCCGCCCCACCCTTTCGGCTGAGAAACGAGAAACCGGGTTTCTTGACCTCCGCCTGAGAAACCCGGTTTCTTTGAGAAACCGGGTTTCTTGACTTCTTGACCTCTGTAAATCATCAACTCCCCAGGAGGATATGAATAAACCCGCCCCACCCTTTCGGCTGAGAAACGAGAAACCGGGTTTCTTGACCTCCGCCTGAGAAACCCGGTTTCTTTGAGAAACCGGGTTTCTTGACTTCTTGACCTCTGTAAATCATCAACTCCCCAGGAGGATATGAATAAACCCGCCCCACCCTTTCGGCTGAGAAACGAGAAACCGGGTTTTTTGACCTCCGCCTGAGAAACCCGGTTTCTTTGAGAAACCGGGTTTCTTGACCTCCGCGATAATAATTAATTATTAATTATTAATTATTAATTATTAATTGTAGAGGTTGGTCGTGATTGACAGAAATATCGAATTATGTTATGGCTATAGGGAGATAGATGTATAACCTCATAGCAATACCAGCTAAAGACATTCACTTATGTCAAGCCCCACCGTCAGCCGGAACTGGAAACCGATAATCAAAGAATTTGCCGCCGTTGTAGGTAAGCGGGGGGTGATTCAGCGACGGGAAGAACTCCTAGTTTATGAATGTGATGGACTAACCAGTTATCGCCAACGTCCCGCTTTGGTGGTCCTTCCCCGCACTACAGAAGAAGTCGCAGCAGCAGTGAAAATATGCGATCGCCATAATATACCCTGGGTAGCGCGAGGGGCGGGAACTGGACTATCAGGAGGTGCATTACCTGTAACTGATTGCGTGATGATTGTCACCGCCTTAATGCGCCAAATTCTGAAAGTAGACCTGGAAAACCAGCAGGTCGTCGTACAACCTGGCGTGATTAATAACTGGGTAACTCAAACCGTCAGCGGTTCAGGATTTTACTACGCCCCCGACCCCTCCAGCCAGATTATCTGTTCCATTGGTGGTAATGTCGCTGAAAATTCCGGTGGTGTTCACTGCTTGAAATATGGAGTCACCACTAACCACGTCCTCGGCTTAAAAATCGTTACCCCTGACGGGTCTATCGTCGATATAGGCGGTTCAATTCCCGAAATGCCAGGATATGACCTGACGGGTTTATTTGTGGGGTCAGAAGGGACCCTAGGCGTGGCTACCGAAATCACCCTCAGAATTCTTAAAGCCCCCGAATCGATTTGTGTGCTGTTGGCAGACTTTGCTACCATTGAAGAAGCTGGGCAATCCGTCTCTGATATTATCGGGGCGGGGATTATTCCTGGTGGTATGGAAATTATGGATAATCTCAGTATTAATGCCGTGGAAGATGTCGTTAATACCGGATTATATCCCCGAGATGCTGGGGCGATTTTATTGGTGGAATTAGATGGTTTGCAGGTGGAGGTAGACCGCAATAAACAGCGGGTGGCAGAGATTTGTAAACAAAATGGCGCGCGGAATATTACTACCGCCAATGAACCCGAAAAACGCTTGAAAATGTGGAAGGGTCGGAAGGCGGCATTTGCGGCGGCGGGTCATATTAGCCCCGATTATTATGTCCAAGATGGGGTGATTCCTCGGACTCAGATGGCTTATGTATTGAAAGAAATTGCCGCTTTGAGCGAAAAGTATGGCTATCGCATTGCCAATGTCTTTCATGCGGGAGATGGGAATTTACATCCTTTGATTCTCTATGATAATTCGGTGGAAGGTGCGTTAGAAACCGTCGAAGAAATTGGCGGCGAAATTTTGAAAATCTGTGTTGATGTGGGGGGGAGTTTGTCCGGGGAACACGGTATTGGGGAAGATAAAAAGTGTTATATGAATCAGATGTTTAATGAACAGGATTTGGAAACTATGCAATGGGTGCGATCGGTTTTTAATTCTAAGGGTTTGGCTAATCCTGGTAAAATGTTCCCTACACCTCGCACCTGTGGAGAATCCGCTAAAGTTCAGAATGTTAAGAAGTTTGATGGGGCTGAGGTTTTTTAAGACCTAACATAACCTGGTTACTGTGTCAAGGCAACTTAACAAATCTTAACTATCGGCAAGGGTGGGACTCAACCGACCCGGATAATCATCTTCCCACCTATAGCTAATCTGGGAGGTTGCGCGATCGCCTGATCTGACCTAGGATAAAATCAGAATGCCCAACCTAGATAATCTCAATTAATTGCCTTTACCATGACTCATTCTGCCCCTGATGCTGATATCTGGCCGCAACTTCTCCAACAACTCCTAGATCATCAGTCCCTTTCCACCGACCAAGCCTCAATGTTAATGGAAGGATGGCTCAGTGAGTCTATCCCCCCTGTCTTATCCGGGGCGATTTTAGTGGCTCTGCAAACCAAAGGAGTATCTGGGGAAGAATTGGCGGGAATGGCGAAAGTATTACAAGCGCAGTCCCAATCAGGAAATTTACCCACCCCCGGCGCAGATGGTTTGAAATCTAAATTTTCCCTAATCGATACCTGTGGAACCGGGGGAGATGGGGCATCGACGTT
Source organism: Limnospira fusiformis SAG 85.79 (assembly GCF_012516315.1). Lineage (NCBI taxonomy): Bacteria > Bacillati > Cyanobacteriota > Cyanophyceae > Oscillatoriales > Sirenicapillariaceae > Limnospira > Limnospira fusiformis. Next base: position 6,384,227 of record NZ_CP051185.1, read on the forward strand.
TAATATTTCTACTGCTGTGGCGTTTGTGTGCGCCGCCGCTGGGGTTCCGGTAGCTAAACATGGGAATCGTTCGGCTTCGAGTAAAGTTGGCTCTGCGGACGTATTAGAGGGGTTAGGAGTGAATTTAGGAGCGCCCCTAGAAAAGGTGAGGGCGGCGGTTGAACAGGTGGGGATTACTTTCCTATTTGCACCGGGTTGGCATCCGGCTATGAAGGCGGTAGCGCCCTTACGTCGAACTCTGAAGGTGCGGACGGTATTTAATCTTTTGGGACCTTTGGTTAATCCTCTGCGTCCGGTAGGGCAAGTTATTGGGGTGTTTGATCCGAGTGTTTTGGATGCGATCGCCGAAGCCCTAGGACATCTTAACATAGAAAGGGCTATTGTCCTCCATGGACGGGAGGGTTTAGACGAGGCGGGTTTAGCGGATGGTACGGATTTAGCTATTCTATCTGAGGGTAAGGTAATGCGATCGCTCCTGAACCCAGAAGATTTAGGCATCAACGCCGCCCCTATTAGCGCCCTGAAGGGGGGAGAACTTGCCGACAATATGGAAATTTTAACCCAGGTGCTACAAGGGAAAGGAACGACCCCCCAACAAGATGCTGTGGCGCTCAATAGTTCCCTAGCTTTACAGGTGGCTGGAGTAGTTCCACTCCAGGAACATCACCAAGGCTATAGCCTGGCGCTGGATATCCTCCAAAGTGGGGCGGCGTGGTCGAAATTACAGGAGTTGATCAAGTTCCTGAACTAGCTTTAAATAAGGCGATCGCTCCTAAATGGTAGGTTTAAATGGTGCGATCGCTCCTAAATGGTAGGTTTAAATGGTGCGATCGCTCCTAAATGGTAGGTTTAAATGGTGCGATCGCTCCTCAATGGTAGGTTTAAATGGTGCGATCGCTCAAATTTATCAACTCCCAACAAGAGTTATTTCAATCTCCGTTCAGCGATTGATAACACCAGCTAGGACGGCGTAAAAGATTGAAGGTATCCAAATATTTAATCTCCCGATCTTCTTCGATAGAGTCAACCGCTTCTTTCAAGATATTCATCGGATTGTTAACATTCCACAATGGATGAATGATTACTAAGCTCTTAGAACCCAAATTAAAGCCAGGTAAAGTACCGAACACTTTAGGGGAAAAACTGCCAAAGGATGAACTAAAACTATCTCGCAATTTTGTAGCTTGGTCTTGCCAATTTTCTAAGTCTGGAGTCGAAAATTTGCCGTTTAAGCCACAAGGAAAATTCTCGTCAGCTAGAATTCGCAGCAAGGACAATCCTAATCGCCAATCGAGCAAGCCGTGGTAGTTCATATTACGGTATTGCCGCAAGCAGTCATAACAGGACGAGTCACAATTATGACGATGTTCTGAAGATATCAGAGAACCAGCAAAGGTGTTGGCATTTGGGTCAGCATTGACTATTTGAGCGAGGATTTCTTGCCAGTGATTAGCAAGCCAGTAAGTAAAGCCGGAACCATTGGGAAGGCGATCGCTAATTACGAGTTCTCCAATGTTCTCCCCAGTGGTTTCTAATGTCACCTGCCGTAAACCACTGATATCTATTTCTTCTGGATCGATGTCTAATTTTTCTGCTGTCACCGCACGAACGATAAAAGCGGCTGAGTAGAAAGCAGCTTTCACCCCAGAACCGGGTGCCAGAGGATCCAGACATAAACCAGACGGAACAGTTGCCGGTTTAATTCGTAAAACCCCAGTAGTTTTTGGGGCGACAATTGCGATCGACTCTGATGGCTCTTGGGGTTGAAATTGTACTCCCTCTTCACCACCTTTTTGGAAATTAGCATGTATCCACTGATTTGGTAATTTCCTTAGATTCTTGCCGGATAGAGAAGCAGTTCCGATTGCTCCTTTAAATAAATCACCTGCATTGTCATTAACACGGAAAACACGACCTGAGTTTGCAAATGCAGTTAACGTATTCGTATTAGTTATTTGCTTAAACTCTTGAGGCCGTGATTCGGCAACACTTCCGGCACCTGTTAACCTCAAGTCATCTCCGTCTTTAGCATCTGAACCTCGGTTGAAACTGGTACGAAAAGCCAAAGGTACAGCCCATTGGAAAATTCTGAGTCCTTGTTCTACCGTTGCTCCACAATTCGGGCATTCTGCATATTCAAGTTGTTGATGAGACGTTTCCGTATATTGACAGCGAGTACATCTCAACATCCACTGACGCTGAGAAAGTGGTTCATCCGAAGCGGGAACGAGACTCTTTTTCCACAGCAAAGGCGCAGTAAAGCCGATCGCAGTATAAATTCGTTTATCTTTAGTTTTCTGAGAACCGGGGGCAAATTCTGTAATGGCTAAATCTAAGTCGCGATCGATGCTGTAAGTCATCTTGCGAGTTCTGTTCGCACCGTGGTACAAGTTACGCACTCTTGAGGGCATCCCATACATCGGCATAATTCCAGCCTCAGCAAGACGTTCGGCTAATCCTTCCCCGGCTAATTCGCGATTATTGGCGCAACTGTCAATCTGTTGAAAGAGTTCTTCACGCGCGTAATTTTCTAACTGCACTGGATCGATATTTTCAACGCGGACTGCCAAATCATGGACAATATCAGCTACTTCCGGTGAAGTCTCTAGCCATTCGCGGACTGATTCTTGGCGATTTTTTTGACTCAGCCAATCTTCTGTTGTGCCAAATTCTCCATGACTGTCTGGAGGTGTTGGCGCTTCCCACCACCGAACACCAGCGGAGAGAAAGGCGCGTCGCAGGCATTCTTTAGCCAGGAGACGACGGATAATTTCAACTTGCGACATCGACAAAAAGGGAACTGGAGGCGGATCCCCTGTGATTCTTTCGGGATACTGGTAATAAAACTCATCGTGACTGCGACCTCGACAGAGGGTGACAACAATCGCAAAAGCCTGACCGCGACGACCCGCACGACCCGCTCGTTGTTGGTAATTAAAGCGCATTGGCGGCATATTTGCCATGACTACAGCCATTAAGCTGCCGATGTCGATGCCAACTTCCATTGTTGTGGTGACGCTCAAAATATCGATCGTGTCCACAACCGGAATAAACTCTCGTTCTTGTTCGCCAATATTGACCACAATGTTACGAAAATGTCGCTGTCTTTCCGCCTGATTGTCAGTTTGTCCCGTCAATTCCTCGCAGTGCAGTCGAATGGGTTTACGCTTATTCACTGCTTCTGTCGCATAATAATTTCGTGCGTGCAAGTCGGCACAAGTTTGATTAGGTTCGGTGGGCAATTCTTTCTGGCAATTCGTACAGATTCCCCCTGCATGGTGAAGATGTGGGCGTCCACAGGATTGGCATTGCCATACTGGGTCATCAGGAACCGCAACGCGCACCCATAAATGCCGAGGGTCGAGGATTAAGTAATGGTGCTTACCTTCCTTACAAATCGCTGACCATAAAGCGTCAAATACTTTTTGTTCTGAAAGTTTATTTTGACTTGCACATTTCTTCACATAATCTCGTAATTTAGCCCGGGCATCTTTCCATTTACGATCCTCCGACCATGGCTCGATCGAATATGGTGAATCAACCTGTTCATAACGATACAAATCACCCATGACTCGCAGACAGCCATCACAGATATTCTGAAAAACTTGTGGGGCAACACCGCATTCAGTCGCCAAATTTTCTATGGTTGCTGAGGGTAAATTAAGCCGAACGTAGCCTAACCCAGCCGCTTCAATCCCAAAGTAAAGACGACCAAAAAGTGGATCGCAAACCTCTGATTGGACTTTAGGACGAAGGGTATTTTCACGCCTTTCCTGTGCTTGAGGGGATAAATCCGATTTCCATCCTGGATTTTCACTGTTCAAGTCAAACAATTGTGTCCAATGATTCCACCGATCCTCGTAGGAATAATCCTGATAAAGTACATCATTACCAGCCGGATTTACACCTAAACTTGCCAATCGTTCAATCAGCAGCCCAGGGGCTTGATTTTCTCCTTCAAATAAAACTCGAATAGGAACTGTTTGCGTTTCACCTCTTTGCTGAATCGCCTGTAATGCTGCTTGGGATTTTTCTTGTTGTTCTTGAAATTGTTTTAATAGAATAGATTGCAGTCCAGACGGCAAGGATGTGTTGGCTAATTCAATCTGCTCCTTTAAGTTATTAACAGAATTAGGGTTTCGCTGGGCAAATTGAATCGCTTCAGGACGGATTGGTTTTCCCTGTTCTTGTAAGTCTTCCAAAAGTTGTGATTCACCAATAGCTAATTGTCCGAGTTCATCAAAGATTGCCTCGCGAACCAAGTCATCGTAGTGAGCTCTTTCAATGCCATTAGAGATAGAAGCGGCATCTTCACGACTATCAGAAAATACCACCAGTTTGCGGGAATCTTCTGTGTCAGGCAACTGATAAAACAGTTCTTTAGAAAGCAATTGGCTAACTTTGGAAAAGCCGGTACGGAATCCTCTAATCGGTGATTTGCGATATTTTCGGTTTGTATGGTCTGCACCGCAACTCGGACAAATAGAGGGTAATGCACTTATTGCTGCCTGTTTGTCTGGTAAGGCTTTTCGCAGGTGAAAGACATAACCCTGAATCCATTCTTCAGGTGTATCGGAGTCCGGTTCTCCAAGAAGCACTCGACCGCTGCGAGTATCCAGAGATGCTTGGTCCCAGGAAGCTTCTTCTTTCTGTTTACTGCCACTTTGTTTTGATGGCTGCTTCCATGACTGGTAGGGGTCGAAAGGAAAGTCACCTTTCCCAACTCCCATTCAAAACCGTGCTTGATACTTTCACATCACACGGCTCCTGATGTGGATACCCTATTTTGTCAGTAGGAACAGGGTTACTACCCCCTGCTTTATGACTTCAACTTTAGGAGCTATATACACCACGTAGTCTTTAAACTCGCTCACGGTCGTAAGCACTCTTACATCATCGCAGTCTCTATATCCACACCGTGACTAGTGGGCATATCCCAACCATTACAGTTAGGCATTAGCTTTCAGTCACATCCTTTCCCCTTATGGGCATACGCTTACACTTTTCACTACTCCAGTGAGTAATATTGCTCACTTTCTTATATGGAGAGCCTAACAGGGGTTTCAACGTTCCGTATATATGGGCATTCCATCTTTAGATTTGTCCTATCCACCGGGGTACTTTTAAAGGTCTGTGAAGATGGCTAGTCAAGTCCTCTTCTTTTCCCCTTGTTCTTTTGAACGCAGCGTGTCAACCTATTTCGCTACCTCGATATTACGATGGTTCAAGCCAGACATTCGGTTTCCCTAATCATGGATGGTTGGCAGTGGTCGGATTTTGGGAATGGGTTTTCCCTCACGCCTTCCGTTCCCCGCTTCAATCCCAGATTTGTGATTTCTGAAACTGGGGGTGGCTATCGCCTTTACTCTTTCCCATAATCACCCCAAGTGGGTTGAAATACTCCTCCTAAGTATACTTGGACGGTATTTTGTGATTTCTTAAAATGGGATTGACCTTGAGTTCCCTGCCTTGCTTAGTGCAACAACTCACTAAACGTCGGGACATATATACAGTTAAGGGGTTAGACTGGTTGAAGGTCTAATTTTCCCTCTAGGAGGTTATTTCAGGCATTGCAGCCTTATTTCACTCCTAAACGTCTCGCACTAACATCTTTATCGATATCTCTTGAAGGCCAAAAAACTGCATATTCTGGGTAGGTTCGGCGCTCCACAAGCTTGGCTGCTTGGCGGTCTGGGATGCCTTCGATATCTGGTTCTGTTGGTAAAAGTTCCCAACCCTCATTATTTGGTAAAGTCAAACGATTTCCACCCAAGAATACAGTGCCACATTGTTCGCATCGGAGTAGCTCTAAGACTCGATATCGATCGCAGAGAATGGGTGGATTTTCGACATAAAGTCTGCCAATCGGTCGATTTTCGCTGCATTCATTTTCATGACAATCATAATTTGGCTTAACGCAAGCCCACAATCCCTCGATATTTCTGAAAAACCAGTGCAGTCTGAAAGATGGCAAAGATATTGAGCCATTATATAGACCTCGCGCCATCAGCAAACCTCTTGCCGCTTGTCGCCGCATCTGTGGGTCTAAATGGTTGCCGAAAATACCTTGAGCAAAGCAATCTATAGAAACAGCGCGGGTTTGTTCTGACTTGGTGCAGCCATGAAGCATTCTCGCTCGGACAGAGGTACTCTCAGATTCTATAATTGAGCGGCACTGTTCGTATTCAGGGAATTGACGTATTTCTTCTTCAATAGTGTTATCTATATTGTTGCTCTTGGAAGATTCAGCTAAAGCGATAAAAGGTTCGGGACAAAGAAGATAGTCCCCTTCGATGGTTGGAATTTCTTCCAGACTTCCGGGGATGATTTGTTCGGAATGCCATTCAGTGCCAAAAAATTGCGATAGGAATTCTAAACTTTCTGGATCGTTGGGTTCCAGAGAGGCGCTAGAAGCTAAAATTCTCAGTTTGGGGTGTCCGGGATGAAGTCCTAAGCGTTGTAGCAGCAAACGCAGCAAATAGGCAACTTCCGTCCCAGACGTTCCCCGGTAAAGGTGCAACTCATCAACGATTAAATGAAAAACGCTGTCATCCTTTTTTAACCATTCTTTAGTTTTCTCGAATATATCTTTATCTACATCCCGCATCAGCATGATACTGAGCATACTGTAGTTGGTAATCAGGATGTCAGGCGGCTCGTCTTGCATATCCCAACGGCAGCGCATTTCTGCCCCATCTAATCGAGGAAAAAAGAAGCGAACTTCACCGTTGCCCGTTTCGCGATCGTGTTCATCTGCAGCCTTCGCAGATAACTCGAGCTGCTTCATTTCATCTACCAGCTTGTCGATTTTGTCTTTGTTTGGGTTGCCCTTTTCCTTGAGTTCATGTCCCGGTACTGGCGTAACGCCGTTGTATCTGCCAAAGTAAATCCGATTGCCATTTCTATGTTGTTTGAGCCATTCTCTAGCCGATTCGGAATCGAGGGCGCGGCGAAGTCGAGTAAGCTGGTCCTCCACCAGGGCATTCATGGGATATAAAATCAACGCCCGTACTGCTGCATCGCGGGTTTCATGGCTTCTTTGAGGAACGCGATAAGAACGCTGCATTCGCTGTCGTTTGGTGACTTTTGGATTGCATTGATTTTGCCAATCTTCATTTTTCCACCAGTCATTGAGATGAGGAGGTTCTGAATTGGGAGCGTCCCAGTTTCTTGACTCTCGGACAAGGTAAGCAAATAAGGGCAAAAGAAAAGATTCAGTTTTCCCGGAACCCGTCCCCGCTGTAACCACAGCGTTTTGTCCTTGTAAAGCTCTGCGGAGCATTTCAACTTGGTGGCTGTAGAGTTGATAATCGCCAACCAGTCCACAACCTGCTAGTTGTTTAAATTCTGCTAAGGTCGTCTCGTCTAAGCCTGGAACGTCTTCTAAGTGTAGCTGATGGATCGTCTGACCAGAACGCTGGTATTGAGGCAGTGGCTCTAGCCAGGGTTCCTGATAAAATACACCAGGTTCCCCCAGAAGCCTTTCTCGCTCCTGTTCGATTTCAGGAAACTTAGTACCGAACGCGGTTTTAATGTAGAGTAAGAAGTTATCGCGGATTTTATCGAAAGCTCCAATGGGATCGTGCATGGGTGTTTACCTCATCATTAACTGGGTGAATGTTGGTGGCTTTTCGGTTAGATGTGATTCCAACTAAACCTTCAGATTTTGAATAGACAACTGCTGGCTCAATTTTTGTGCAATCATTTCGGCGATTTGGGGTGGGATATCTCGGAATAATTTAAACTTTTTCGTTTGAAGATTGTCGAGTTTTAAGTTTTTTATATTTTCTGCTACATATCCAGAGCAGAGAGTCAAACTCCGTTCGATGAGGCGCGGTAGAGTCGCCCCCATAGGAACCGCCACGATCCATCGTTGCGGGTCATAGACCAAAACATTCAACCCCAATGCCTTCAAAACGGCGTAGCGTCCCCAGCACTGATCTATTTCTGTAGATTTTACCTCTTTCCACAAATGATAAGTGTAAATTTTTCTTACAGGATTTTTGTATTTACACAGACGGACATAGCGATCGCTATTTGGGCTCGGATCAAAACCACAGTAAGCCGGATCGAAGGTTTCGCGCTCCCAGTTTAACTCGGGTGCGTCAGACCATTCGAGGGTCGCCAGGTAATCATCGAGGGAACCCGAAAAATGCAGCAACGACCAAGGGAGGGGAGTCTCGCTGAAGGTGATGCCAAGAGAATCGGCGATCGCCTTTAGTTCCATAATTTCACGAGCTTGAATTGCAATGCGTTGTGGCACTAATGATAACTTGCTGGTTTGGTCTGTCACCTCTAGCTTGATATGATTGCCAATAGACTGACAAATCTGATAAATTTCCTCAATAGTTTGGGGCGATCGCGCTCCTGTTAATATGGCTTGAGGAATCCCAGGTAATGGTAATCGCACCAACGCAGGAGGAGCCACATAGACCCAACTACTATTATCCCCAAATTCAAAATTACAATGTCCAAGCGCATCGAGAGCGCGAACTGTTTCCCATCGAGTTGTTTTGAATTGCTGTTCCGCAGCTTCCAATTGTCCTGGTTGTTTCAGATTTTCAGTGAGTTGGTAAAGGTTAGAAAAGACATCTTTAAAAGAAGACCCCCAAGCCATTTTCTGTTTGGCAGATACCACATACAATAAGCGATCGCCACTGGCATTGTTAACCGGGGATGAGCGCGATGTTTCCTGCGCCTTAGCTTGGATTTTTAGTCGTTTGGCAGTTTTTTGATACTGTTTCCATAAAGAGCGAATATCAGAATGTCGTTCGACCAGTAAAATTTGTTTGCGATCGCGCCACAGCATTTTTTGCCATTGGACTAAATCTCGTGGATCGGGATCCTGTGATTCTATGGGCTGAGAGGTCGCTATATTGACTCCGCAAAATTGGGCTTCATGGTACTTATCACCGACGTAGATAGTCCAGACAGGAGACCAATCAGACGGTGGATATTTGGAGTTTTTAATTTGACCCGATTCTTTGCCAATCCAAAAAATATTTGCAGTCTTCCGAATTGATGATTGAGGTTTAATGGAGGGATGAGATTCCCATGGTGGCAAATCTTCTGTGGCGGTGATAATCGCCCCTTGATTTCCCGAATCCTTAGTGGGATGCTGCAGTTGACCAAAGCGATCAAACTGTTGCTGTTCCCGAACGTCTTTCCAGGTAAAATTTTTGATTAAAGATAGCGATATCCGTCTGATTACCCTTTCCTCTTCACGAGCTTCAACAGTTGTTTTATCTTCGGAGAGTAGCTCGGTGGGTAACGTATAAAGTCCGGTTTGGCGATCGCGAATTAAAAGGCGATTTTGGCAATACACTTGCACCGTATCATCAACACCATCTAACCAAACTTGAGGCACGGCAAAATCAAAAAATTGATTACCCTTATCAAGTCGGATTCCTCCGGCAAAATTTAGCTGAATATTGTTGGGAAAGGCTAGTATGGGATATCGATCTTTCACCCAATCATCATTGCAAGCCTCTGCCACTTTATAAAAATGCCAGTTCTGAGGTAAGCCTTTGGTTATCCGTACTTTTTTAAAGTCCTTACATCCCGATGATCCCCACTGCTCAATTTGTTCACGGCAACTTTGATGGACTCCCAAATAAAAGGGAGTTCCTTTTGTCAATTGTCGCACTTCTACCAGACCCGGCAGCCCCAGCCTGCTTCCCGTCACGAAAATGCGGATGGGAGATGCAGGCAGCTTAAAAGACCATTGCTTATCTAGCGATCGCATCCGTAAGCCCTGACTCCAATCAACCCGAGAAGCGTCAAATGATTTTCCATTGGAGTCGGAAATAATAGATGACCAGTTCTGATCGTGTTCATAACAAGAAAAATCACCATCTGGATTATTCTCGAAATGCAACAACAGGTCATCTTCCGGAAATTCATGTTTGGTTTGGCAACGTAGAGTAATTCTTACATTTTCTGCAACCTCATCGAGTTGGCAACATAAAACTAAGTGACCCAAAATCTGCTGATGGCCATTTGCTGATATAATTTCTGCTGTTCCATCCCAGTTCCGCAACTCATCTATGATTCTTGCGATCAGTTCTTGACGGAAATTGTTACTGCTTGAATGAGATTTTAAGGATGTGAGTGTCCGTTTTCGCAAAAGCCGATTTCCATGTTGAATTATCAACAGTCTTATCTCTTCCTCAGAACCAGGAGACGTGGGATCTAATTGAGCTTTATCAAAAATTGCGGGTAATACTTTCAGTTCTGGTTCGGTTAAAAGCGTCTGAGATAAGGGATAACCGATATGAACATTTCCACCTATACTTTGACTATAAAATAGTCCCCATTCACCACATTTTTCTGTTTGAGACCATTGCTCCAAGTCGTCCCAAAGTTCCCGCATATCTTGAAATCCTGGATAGGGCCCGACTGTTATATTTTTTTCACCGAGCAAATCATACAAATCTGGATAGTAGGAAATCGGATCGAACTTTTCTTCTGGCTTACTAGCTGTCAATGCAAAAAGTGCCAAATAAGCCAGATATCGAGGATATCCTCGTCCTCCCTCTTTGTATTTCCAGTATTCCCAGGTTCGTTTTGCGTTGGTGCAAATATTGCCATTTCTAGTCCCCATATCATTGCTTTTAATGGCTTTAATAAAATCATCAATACCATCAGGATTTCCGATTTCCTCAATCAAGTCTTTGGTGACATACAAGTAGACCCTACGGTTGGCTTTTTCTGGGTTAAAGAAATATTCTGCGATTTTTTCATTCCAAGTTAGGTAATTCATGATCAAAGCGGTTGCGGTTATTTTCGTTTGGCGAGTCGTGTTTCGGATTGGTAGTTGGCTGAAAGGTTCACACTCGGAAGCCAAGATATTCTTGCCATATTACACCAGTGATGTTGGCATCCGGTAAGACCTGATACCATTAACCATTACACTTGGCATGATATTTTTAAGTTCAACCATACTAATGAGCTGCGAAGCCCTCCGCTTGACGGCTAATGGTAAACTCCAATCCCGGCTCCCTAGATTCCTGAATTTTAGTAATTTTTGGTGGCGCTGACCCTAAGTTATTCTAGCTTGGGAAACCCAACCCCAGCCTACAGATAATCACCCCACAGATAATCTGAAAAGCAATAGGGGATATCCTGAACTAGTTTTAATAGTAGCTTTCAATAAGGCGATCGCTCAAATTCACCCACTCCCAACTACTCCCCGCCGCCTCCCACCTCAACAACTTAGGCGTATTTACAACTCACCACAGCCAAAGTCGTCACCCTCCCAGACCGCCAAAAAAGTCAGGCGGTATCAGAAGATGCTACCTGAAATCGATAAACAGACAGAACTATTGGGAAAGGTTGGCCATAATCCGGTAAGGGTGTGGGCTTTACAAAATTTTGGATATCATTTTATAAGTTTCTTATATTTTGCTGTTACTATGACACATAGACCCTGATATGCAGCCCAGTCTACCCATATAGAACTGGTACCTATAGTTTAGGGAACCAAAAGCTCTCAAGGGTTCATGCCCTTTCTGGGTGAGTAGGAGACCTAAATATCTAGTCCCTAGTGGGCTGGAAGTGGGGGCTGGGTTTTTCTTTCTGACAATCTCGGTCAGTAGCTGCGGCTATGATGGATAACTCACCTAGACTGTTTTCGGATCTGTTTAACTTTTCTTCTCAGTTGCGATCGCTCAATACGAGCCATAACGCGGGTGACTAATTCCGGGCCAATAATTGGTTTAGTAATAAAATCATCTGCGCCAGCTTCAAAAACCCTTTGGATCATATCAGAACTTTGATGTCCAGTGACCACCAAAATTGGTAACTCTTCCCAAGCCGGGTCTTGTCGGACGACCTGACACAAATCCAAACCCGTATAGGTAGGCATTTGTACGTCTAAAATTAATAAATCCGGGAGAGTTTGGGTTAGGACTTGCCAAAATTGGTTAGGTTCTCTCAAGCAAATCAGATCAAATCCCCAGGGTTTGAGGATATTTCGCAAAACTTGCAAACAGATAGGATCATCTTCTACAATCAGAATCCGAGCATCTCGGCTGGGGGGTTTGGGGAGAACTTGGGCGATCGCTTCAAAAATGTATTGAGGCGTAACGGGTTTGTGCAAAAATCGTCTAGCCCCCAAACGCGCCGACATAATACGTTCCGACAGGTTATCCTCATAAGTAAAAATCAAAATAGGAATTTCCGGGAAACGTTGTCCGATGTTCTTGAGGAAATCAAATCCTGTCAAATCTTCCTCTGACAAATGGGGGTCTAATAAAATCGCATCAGGGAGAGTTTTGGTCAGCCACTGTCTAGCATTAGTCAAAGTGGAAACCGCTTCTATATTTAAGTTCCAAGCGCCAGCTTGACCTTGTAATTGTTCCGCTAAACTTCGATCAGCATCAATCAGCAAAATTTGATTAGATGAAGCACAAATGTGGCAATATATCGGTTGAGGAGACTGGTTAATTTCATTACATAATTCCCGGATTTTGTCTTGAATTATACTGATATTTTTATGTATAAAACATAAGCCATCATCATTTCTCAAGCAGTTTTCGATATCACGGGCTAATTCCGAACCTCGTTGATAGCCAAAAGAACCCAAACTTCCTGCCAAATTATGAGCAATTTCCTGAGCCTTTTTTTGGGAAATTTCCGAGATAGAATCATCCGAATAATTAATTAAAAACAGGTTTTCTAAAAAACTTACCTCTTCGCCAAAAGAATTTTGATATTTAGCCAAAACTTCCTCAAGATTATGGGTGGATTTCGGCATTAAGGATGTTGAATTATCCAGATATTTCCCCGAATAATCTTCCGTTTCTGGGGGGGGATTTAAGCGATATCCCAAGCCATAGACAGTGGCGATAATATCTCCCATCATCCCCGCATCTTTCAGGGTTCGGCGCAGGTCTTTAATTAAATTAGTGACCGCATATTCGCTAGGTTCATTATCAAAAGACCAGAGTTGGTCGATAATATCCTGACGGCTAAAAATCCGCTGTGGATTTTTCAGAAATAGCAAAAGTAAATTATAGGCTTTGGGCTTAATATCAACGGGTTGGTTATCATAATAAACCTGTGCAGAAGTTTCATTTACCTGCAACTTTTCCCAGGTCAATTGTAATGCTGATTGTGGTAAACTTTGCCTTCTTAATAAAGCCCTAATTCTCGCCAAAAGCTGAGACGGACTGCAAGGTTTAGAAACAAAATCATCAGCGCCAGCATCTAATCCGGTAATGATATCCTCATTAAGATTGCGTACAGTTAAAAGCAAAATCGGTTTGAGAAAACCTTGCTCGCGCAATTGACGACAAATTGCTGGTCCATTGATTCCGGGAAGCATCCAGTCAAGGATAATTAAATCATAATTCCATTCTAAAGCGAGTTCCAATCCGGTATGACCATCAACCGCCAAGTCAACAATATAGTGATAGGCTTTTAACTCGTCAATCAGAGGAATAATTGCATTTCTATCATCCTCAACAATTAAAATTTTCATGAACATCTCCTACTGATGCTATCAGAAACTCTCTAACCCTGACTAACAAGATAGGAAACCGGATAGAAAACAGAAATAACTGTCTACTATTAAGTTTCTCAACTCCTGACAAGTTTTACACAACTCGACAGACAAAGTTAAAGGTTCCCCAAGCATTAACATCTAGTGCGAGATTATCAGTAGAAATCCCGGAACGTTCAACTCCTAGTTTACTAGCTTTTGCCAAATCTTCCAAGACAGCGCGGGAAACTTCCAAAGGATTAGATAGCAATTGCAGCCCATTTGGTGAACTTATGGAAGTTGGCTTTAAACCACGACTAATAGCTGGTAAAGTCTGAGTAAAAGGGAAATGACTAATAATTAGATAGGTTTCAATCAATCCAGCCGGACCCCGCACCAGTTCTCCTAGGGTTTCGGTGTTGCTAGTTCCGCCATTAACATTAGCTGGGGGGATACTCATGGTTTTACCAGCCTCTACCCGTAAAACCTGGGGTAAAATCATAGAACTGTCTTCAGTCTCAACTATGGGAGGTCTAGTAGCATCATAAACGTATGTTTGACCACGACTGTCGAACAAAAACATGATGAAATATAGGGGGAGTTCACCATTATTCTGCAATTGCATCTGAATGCGACTTTCCTTTGGTATAGTCGGTATACCAAAAGTTTCGGAACGGTGCGCTAACCCTGGGGTAGAATTACTATGATTCGAGGCATTTAGGATGAGTTGTTCGGTTCCCTGATGGGATAAATCAGGGGTTTCTCGTTTAGCGATCGCCCTTGACTGGGGAGTTAACATAGCCAGGGTAACTTTGGCTTTGAGTAAGTCGGAACGTTCATTTTCGGTCAGACGCAGCAACTTAGCGGCTAATCGAGTTTTCAATTGGGGAACTAATCGCTGTACGGCGACTTTTACGGCTTCTCCTCCTTCTCCGGCCGTATCAGGAAGCACCACTTGACCGGGGGAAAATAGACCATAATGCCCTTGGAATAATGAATTCAGGGGAGCAGTCGAATTTTGAGCAATAGTAGTATCCCGAACGCGACTCAGTAGATAATCCATGGGTTGGTCGTTGCTGGCGATAGAGACATCAGCAACACTAGACAAAGCACTGGTCGCATCGACCCTTTCAATGCGATCGAGTTTAGGGTCAAGACCAATTTTTAAGTCAATGTGGCGAGGTAAAACCCGAATAGTCTCTTTAATAAATTGGCCAGATTCAACGGCAGGTGACTTGATACCACCAACTTCTAATGTGAGTACCTCAGCGGTAGCGTGCAATGAGTTATATCCGCGAATTTGAAGTTTTGGCAGCACCTTAGATTCTGTACTCTCAGTGTTTGGTACAATGGCAAATAGGGAATTAACATCTCCCGATTCCAGTACACAGCCAGGTAAACCCGCTAGTAGCAATTCCGTACTTTTTCCATCCCCCGTCACGGTCGTAACAATTCCATCGACTGGGGGTGATTTTAGTGGTAGCTTAATCATGGGTGAAGGCGAGTCTTCAGTCATTCTCCCTTGACGCTGAAGCTGAGGTTGCTGGTTCGGTCCGGTGATACGTTCTACGGCTCCGGCTACACGACCTAGACTTTCTTTCAGGTCGGAGGTGGCTGTCGCATTCCAGAGAGTTTGAGTCAGGCTATAGGTAAATAATCCGGCCCTGAGTCCAGACCAATTGGTTTCTGTGGCTATTTGGGTGGGTGTGCTGGCTGCTAATACTATACCAGGCAATTCACCGCGACGACGCTGTTCTAGTTCTTTGGGGTCGATTTGGTGGCGCTGTAGTAATTCTTGTTGTCGGGTAATGGTGCGATCGCTAATTTGGCGAGAATTGGGACTGGCGGCTGTCCGGATTCTCAGGACTCCCTGTTGAGAATAACCAGGATAAACATAACTGGTATCCAGAATTGTGACTACTTGTTGAGTCCTCAGCGATCGCAGTAATAACCACAGGGTATCCTCCATAATATCGTTAATTGGTTCCCCCATGCGGTCTTGGGTAACATCAACCGGAATTAGGGAGTGCTTGATAGTCGGTTCATCGGGGTTTTGATTAGTATCAGCTACATGGCTGCCATAGCCGCTATAATGAAAGACTACCAAATCCCCTGGTTGCGCTTGGTTAATCAGATGTTCTATAAAGCTAGTTTCGATATTTTCCCTCGTCGCTTCCTTATCAGTCAAGGCGAGGATATCTGAGGGGTTAAACCCAAATCTACCGATTAATAGTTCCCGCTGTAATTCTACATCCGTGACACATCCCGATAACGGTTCTATATGACGTTGGGAGACTTTCGGATATTGATTGATACCCACTAGCAGAGCCAGTTTCCGATGGTTGGGTTGTGCGATCGCCTGCTGGTAGCGATCGCCTAGTTGCCACCAAGCCACCTCACTTAGTCCCAACCCTGCCAGTAGCATACCCGATCTGTTTAGAAATTGCCGTCGCTTTAATGCCATGATCTATTATTCCTAATCCATCTATACCCTGAAACTTAAATCCATCAAGGCTGACCAAATTCTCTAAATCTAGTCACGCGTTTTTGTTGTAATGGGATTAAATGCCGTAAATTAACTTTTATTCCCATCAACATTATTATCTAAAATAGGATATTTTTTTTCTGAAAATTAGACCCCTGATATTGCAAAACAAAATCTGCCACTAATTACCCTCCTGATAGTCCTTGTGTCTCACTCCTATAACTAGATAATATCGCACCCAACAAAGTGATAATTTCCCAGACACGGGGAGGTGAATGTTTTTTGTGTTCATAACCAGAGAGCTGAGAACCTGCGCCTGAGATAGTTGTACAATAGCCTGGGGGCTTTCCCGCCGATGAAATTCGGTTGAACCCGATCCCTACATTTTTATCCTAGCGCGTACTCTGCCATTGTCGAGAATTTTCTACTCCCCCCTCCCAGAGACGGGGATAGGGGGGTTTGGTGAAATTATGCTTCTGAGGGAACCCTCATGGCCTTAATTAGTTCCGCCGCCACTTCTGGACGAGAAAACTCTGGGGGTGGCATTTCCCCCCGTCGCAGCATTTCCCGAACCTTGGTTCCTGATAAGTGAATCCGTTGTTCTGGGTTACTGGGGCTAGTTTTACTGGTAGCCATACCCTTAGTCAATGTGCAATAGAAGGCGTGTTCAAACTTCATGGGAGTAATACCCAATTCTGCTGGTTCAAACTCATCAAAGATGTGCTGGGCATCATAGGTTCCATAATAGTCCCCCACTCCCGCATGATCACGCCCGACAATAAAGTGGGTACAGCCGTAATTTTTGCGGACCATAGCATGAAAAATCGCTTCCCTCGGTCCAGCATAACGCATAGCAGCCGGATTAATCGCTAAAATCACCCGATTTTGAGGATAGTAGCGTTCCATCAAGATTTCATAACAACGCATCCGCACATCAGCCGGAATATCATCAGACTTAGTAGCGCCAACCAGAGGATGGAGAAATAGACCATCAACAGTTTCTAGGGCGCATTTTTGAATATACTCGTGGGCGCGGTGAATAGGGTTGCGAGTCTGAAACCCGACGATGGTTTTCCATTCCCTTTCTCGGAAGAGTGAACGACTATCAGCGGGGTCAATTTGATAGTTGGGAAACAAAGGGTGCGCTTCTCGTTTGAGTAACCATACAGGACCGGCGAGATTGACCGGACCTTGCTCATAAACTACCTTTACTCCCGGATGTTTGTTATCATTAGTGCGATAGACGTGGATGGCTTCCTGTTCTTTATCATAGGTGTATTTTTGGGTGAGTTCCAGAACTCCTACAAATTTACCCTCTGGTGAGTCCAGACGAATTAGGCTGCCTTCGGACAAATGCGCCGCTTCCTCTTCGGTAACCGATAGGGTGATGGGAACAGACCAGGGTAGTCCGTTACTCAGTCGCATATTATGGACGACATTGGTATAGTCCTCCTGTTCCATAAACCCGGTTAGGGGACTGAAACCACCGATCGCAATTAGTTCTAAATCGGACTGCGATCGCTCGTCAAGTTGTACTCTGGGGAGAGTATCCGCTTTGTCTAGGAGTTCGGCCCGTTGTTCGGCACTAGCCATGCGATTAATTAGCTTTCCACCGTGGGGCGCGATAGCATCTTGATGATGAGCCAAGGTAACCTCTAATAGTTAACTACAGATTGAACTAAATCGATTCATTTTTATTCAATCTCCTATTTTACCCCTTGCTGTGAACTTAAATATGGGGGGCTGTACCTTATACGGCTCATGGTCCTCCCTGGGAACTTGATTGGGAACTTTGTGATCACCAATATCGACTATAAACTTGGTCAATCCTATTGACAAAATGGTAGTATATATGTATGGGTAAATGAACCAGGATTTTCGTTAGTCTGAAACCGTAATCATTTCCCATGGGGCTGTCAATTAATCTGAAAATTATGGAGAATTGAGCAATGAAAGGTATTTTGGTTCTGACAACGTTTCTACTAGCCGGAGGATTACAACTCCCGGCTAACTCTATGATTTCCTATGGTAATTCTACTCAACAAGCTACCAGAGGAGAAGCGGGATTGACGATCGCTAATCGGAATGCTAATCGGAATGCTAATCGGAATGCTAATCGGAATAATGATGATTGGCGGCGACAATTTGAGCGAGATTTTGAAGAATATAGCCGGCGGCGACATGAGCAGCTAGAATCGGAAATGCGAGATGAGATGAACAAGCCCCACAATCAGCGTTTGTCTCAAAGCCAAAAAGAACGGGTGATTAGAGAAGCTCACCAGGAATTAGAACGCACCCTCAGTCGTGAGAAACAGGAATGGGAAAAGCGCTATCGCGACAACTTTGAAAGAATGCGCGATCGCCAAGACCGCTATAATCGCGGTGACCGTCATAATCGCCATGACCGTTATAATCGCTATGACCGTTATAATCGCTAATACCTAGGTAATTGATGGATAATGAAACCCTCTAAATCTGGCTCTCCCGAACTCTGGGAGAGGGCTGGTCCGGGTAGTTGCTGATGTGGTAGCCTTGAAAAAATAGGTCGCCCCTACTGTGGGTGTAGGGCGGGTTGGGCAATCTTTTCTGTGGGAATTGAGGATTGACAGCAGAACCCGCCCCGACATCATGGTTAATGTGATGTTCAATTGTCCATGGTCTAGTATATACTGGGTGGGATGGTGGAAACTTGTAATTGATTGAGAATGGAACGTTCTAAAGTAGTTGCCTATATTACCGGAGCCATTTCGATTATTTTAGCGATCGCTTATTTGTTATTGGTGAGCATCCTAGACTTCCGTGGAGAAATGCTCCCCGCCCCCCAAAGCCAAGTCACCGGGGAGATATCAATAGCCTCCGTTTCGATTTCTGGTGAAGCAATGCACCCAGGGGGCGGAAGTCAAACCGGCTTCTATGGGTAGCCACAAGGCTGGCTGGGGCTTTTTTTGTCAGACCGAGACATTAGGGCGCGGACATTGGGCCTCAATGTAATTCTAAGCATATTCATCGCGCCTCTAGCCGCCGATTCCTTTTGACAGCCCCCTGGGGTGGTTTAGCTGCTGATTGGTTCCCTCTTTGGCGGCGGACTGTTAACCCGTTCAATTTTCTGTTAAGTTTTATAAAGTAGGTGTGAGTTAACCCGAAATTGGGACTTTTTCAGGGCCGAGAATGGATATACAGCAGTTAAAAGACCAGCAGATCTTGATTTTAAACCAGATTGATCAGGCGATCGCCCTATTTGACAGCAGCGATCGCCTAATCCTATTCAATCCCCAACTCGCCGCCATTTGGGGAATTTCTGTTGACCAACTCGCCGCCCAACCCTCCCTCGATGACATTTGTGCTGAAATCACCTCCAAAAAACTTTGGTTAAAGCCAGACTGGGAACACCTGAGACAAACCCTGCGCGACTGCGTGAGAGGCGAAATCTCATTTTGCATCCAACAACATAATCAAATCTATCTCGAAGTCCACAGCCAGACCACAGCATCAGGGGGACGTTTACTCACCTTTAGAGATATCACAGACCATCGCAACACCCAACTGAGCCTCAATACCGAAGTGCGACGACTAAGATTTCTGTTGGGACTAAACGAACGCCTCCAAGACTCCGATAACCTCGATAACATCGCCCAATTTGCGCTCAACTATCTAGTACACACCACCAATGCAGCCTTTGGGGATGTCAAAGTAATTTTAGGAGAGGGAGAGAATCGCATCACTGGGATGCTAGGAAACCAAATTTCCGGTCATTTTGTGGCCACCTATGGAGAACCCGCCGTCGCCGAAATGAAAGCCGCATTAAGCCAAGGAATCCCCTACGGCGAGGGTCTACTGTGGGATGTAGTTAGAACAGGTGAACCGAGATTTGTCAGAGACTACGCCAACCATCCCAAAGCCTTCTCCCCCTTTCGTCATCCCGGAATTGGTCAACTAGGAATTTTTCCCATTCCCGCTACCAACGGAGAAATCATCGGCGTGTTGACCCTCGAATCACGGGATCTCACCAAAATGCAGGAATATCCGCAATTAGATATGTTATTTGCCGCCTGTCGAACCCTGGGAACCGCCATAGAACGCGCCGAAGCCCAAGAACGCTTGCGTCAAAGCAACGAAAAATTAGAACGCGCCTCTCAACTGAAATCCGAATTTTTAGCCTCCATGTCTCACGAATTACGCACCCCCCTTAACAGCGTTTTAGGCTTTGCGGATTTACTCAAACGCCAAAACTCTGGAACTCTCAACTCTCGCCAGCTTAACCAAGTCCAATTTATCGAAAAAAGTGGTTGGCACTTGTTGCATTTGATCAACGACATTCTGGATCTATCCAAAATAGAATCTGGCAAAACCGAGTTAAACCTGGAGTCCGTTAACATCCACGAACTCTGTAGCGAGTGTCTGAAAATGGTTCAACCTCGGGCTGATAAAAAATGTCTAGCCCTGTCTTTAGAATCAGACTACCGCATCACCCAAGTTTTGTTAGATAAGCGACGGGTCAGACAAATTATGATTAATTTGCTCTCCAATGCCATTAAATTTACCCCAGAAGGTGGTAGAGTGCGACTAAGCGGACACCTAGCTTATGGCTCTCAGATAGAAGGAGACTATCGCCCTGACTGTTCTCCCATTAATGACAGTACCCCTTATTTATGTTTGGAAGTACAGGACTCTGGTATTGGCATTCCCCAGAACAGATGGCATTTATTATTTCAGCCTTTCCAACAGATAGATTCTTCCCTAACTCGTCGCCATGAAGGTACCGGATTGGGGTTGCTTCTAACTAAGCGTTTGGCAGAATTGCACGGCGGCACGGTATCTTTGCAGTCTCAGGTTAATCAAGGCAGTCGCTTCCGGGTATGGCTACCCCTAACTGAGATGCGACAGGAATTAGCCAAAAATTATAATCCTGAACCGGAAAGCCGGGAGGTAATTACACCAGAACCGGAAACCCCTAAGTTACATCAGGTAGACTGCCCTCGGATTTTGGTGGTGGAAGACCAGATTTTTAATCAGTTATTAATTACTGAAGTTTTGGAATTGGAAGGGTATCAGGTCGAGTTGATTGCTGATGGTTATACAATGTTGGATATGATTAACTCCACTCTGGCAAAACCCGAAATGCTGCCTGATCTGATTTTAATGGATATTCAACTACCGGAAGTTGATGGCTTTGAACTGATACGCCAACTTAAACAAAGCAGTTTATGGAAAGTCGTTCCGGTGGTCGCAGTGACCGCTATGGTCATGTCGGGCGATCGTGAACGCTGTCTGGCTGCTGGGGCTGATGGTTATTTGAGTAAACCCCTTGATGTTGACCAGGTATTGGCAACTGTCAAAAAGTTCGTCGAGTCTTAGGACAACAGCCCTAAGTGAGTATAGCTACCTAATGACTTATTTTAATACGGGTTGGTAGGGGCATCTACTGAAAGATACAATTATCAATGTTTATACAGCCATGTTGGCATATCTATCAGTCGATTTTGTGAATTTACTCTGTATTAAACAGTTACCCCCACCGTTTTACCTATGTCTGAAACTAAATTACATATCCTTTTGGTTGATGATGAACCGGCTAACCTGGTTTTATTAGAAGATTTATTGATGGCGGAAGGTTATGACACTACCTTAGCAGAATCGGGACCTAGGGCGATTGAACTAGCTACAAATAACCCGCCAGATTTGGTGCTTTTGGATATTATGATGCCGGATATGAATGGCTTTGAAGTTTGCGATCGCCTCCGAGAACATGACATTTTGCAAACTACTCCTATCATTTTTTTGACAGCCTTAGATGATGAGGAATCCCGCTTAAAAGGTTTGGAAAAAATGGGGGATGATTATATCACTAAACCTATTAATATCAAACTTTTGTTAGCCAAAATTCATAATATCATCAAATTACATAAAATGCGGAATGATACTGCTAAGGTGAAGTTACAGCGACAAGTTCAGGAACAAAATCAACGCCAGTTTTCGGCTGCTTGGCAGATTAATGAAAATTTATCAAACAAATTTCAGCTATTTGTACCCCAACAATTTTTAAAGCGGATTGCTCCCCAGGGGGTGGGATCTATTCAACTGGGAAATGTCACGGAAGAACACTTGACTGTCTTGTTTTGTGATATTCGCGGTTTTACTTCGATCGCTGAATCTCAACAAGCTAGAGAAACCTTTGAGTGGTTAAATGCCTTTTTTAACCAGATGAGTAATTGTATCTCCTCCCATAATGGCTTTATTGATAAATATTTGGGCGATGCAATTATGGCAGTTTTTGATAACACCAATTCCCACGCTATTGATGCCTTAAATTCGGCTTTGATGATGAAAGACAGTTTACGGGAATTTAATCGCGATCGCCATCTTTTTAGTATCAAAGACCCTATCAGAATTGGCATTGGCATTGATACCGGAATCGGCATGATTGGCACTTTGGGGTCAAATAGCCGCATGGATTCTACCGTTATCGGTAATGTGGTTAATACCGCCTCCCGATTAGAAGGATTGACTAAAATTTATGGCTGTCAAATTATTGCCAGCAAATCCGCTATTGATACGGCTGAATTAATGACGCAATCCCCGGAAAATAACGAATCTTTCCAAACTCGCTGGATTGATTGTGTCACCCCCAGAGGCAAAAAAGAACCCTTAGAAATTTATGAGGTTTTAGCTAGTCAAACCTATGCGGTGTCACCCCAAAAAATTCTCACCCGTCCGGTGTTCGATCGCGGTACTCGTTGCTGGAGAAATGGCAACATTCAAGAAGCCTTAAAATGCTTTCAAGCGATTCTCACCCAAGACCCCAGCGATACAGTCGCTCAATACTATCTGGAGAAATGCCAATAAATAATCTTCTCCGACTTCCCACCCGCCGGAATTAGTGTAGATCTGAAGGCGATCGTCTCAATTCCCCCATTCAATCATAGCCTGGGATTTTGGTGGGGCTGCACCTGATCACAAATCCCCATCCTATCTAGGGATTTCACACAGCATAATTTGGGATAAATTGGGTTAAGAAAAGGTTAAATTTTTGCGCCCCCCATCTGTCCAGAATTTATCGCATTTTCAGCCACCCACAGCCATTTATTCCTATTCTCAGAAACCTGGTGAACACCTCGCTACTATACACTGGGGAAATGGGGATATCATCTACACAAATGATTCTGTTATAGTGAAAAGTATCTCAAAATTTTAGTTGGACAGATAAAAATGACTATTGATACCTCACCTCAAACCAACACCCTGGGGGAATGGGCCAGTTTGGGGATTCAGAAATATCTAAACAAAGTCCTCAGCCATGAAGCCGCCGTGTTACAAGATGAAGATCCAGAAGAATTACATCAAATGCGGGTGGGAATGAGAAGACTGCGATCGGCTGTCACTGGTTTTGCACCCGTTTTAGATTTACCCAAAGCCGCCAGCGATGACAACATAGGGAAAATCGCACGTCGTCTGGGAGAACTCCGAGATATTGATGTTATGATCGAAGCCTTGAATAATCAATATTATCCCACCTTAACCGAAGCCGAAAAACCCACCTTAGACAAGGTATTAATTCGCCTAGTTAAGCAACGGGGTAAAGCCTTGAAAAAAGTTCAGGCTACTTTGGCACATCAAACATATAAAAACCTTAAACAAGACCTGCAAAACTGGCTAGATTTTCCCGTTTATACCCCCATAGAAAAGCTGCCGATTATGGGGGTATTACCAGATTTATTACTCCCGCAAGTCAGTCAGCTATTATTACATCAAGGTTGGTTGTTTGGTATTGACAAACTAGAAACCGAGTCCGAGTCCACAGAAAACAGTTCCCAGGAAACTACCCCTAAAAAAACCATTACCAAGAAAAAACTTGAGAAACTCCTGACCACTCACGGGGATGTCTTACACAGTTTACGCAAGCAAGCCAAACGAGTCCGTTACCTCATGGCCCTATTTACCGACTTTTACGGGTCTACCTATCAAGCCTATCTCCAGGATATGAAAGATCTGCAAGAATGCCTGGGTGATATTCAAGATACCATGGTACTCGAAGCCGTTTTGGTGGCGATCGTGCGTTCCGATCTCAAGAAAAGTCTACCCACCCTCTCAAATCAGATGAGCCAAAAGCGCTATGAATCATGGCAGAGCTGGACTCAGCTACAGCGTCGATATCTAAATCCTGTAGTCCGCCAAGATTTTCACTTGACCCTTTTGCGTCCTCCAGTAGACTCTGATTCTTAACCCACAGTTAACCATTATAGCCCTGACAGACCCATTTAAGCTATATTGATCCGAGAAAACCGCAGTACCTTATAAATAGGGGAGGAAAGATAACTCCTCCGTTCCTCCTCTCCATGCTTTGATCATTTTTGGCCTTTTGTATGAATAGATACATTTATTTGGGTCTCATATCCCGATATAATATTTCCTAGACTTATGTATGGTGGAAATCTCACTGTTTAAGAGCCTAACCCAAGAAAGTGAATTTAACCTTTGGTAAATATTTGACTAGGGAAGTAAGTTTCATTTTTTATCAAGATTTAATTAATGGTTAACTGCTATACAATCTTCTGTTAACTTTTGAATCATAATGGATAGTTTAGCTTCCCTAGCCAAGTATTGAATTAAACATTTTTTTAAGATTTGCAGTTAGGGTTTGTGAACTATAACTGCTATTCTTGAGAATGAGAGTCTAAGGTTTTCGGTGTTCACTTTGGTCAGATCTTCAAAAACAGGGTCTGTTAAGTCAATTTTGGTAAATTTAGAATGGAAATCTTAGGCATCTTGGCAAATTTCTTATACATTGTCTGTATAAGTAAGGGGTTCGTGCAAGGGTCTGGTTATATGGCGATCGCTAGAGATGATTCAACCTGTACAAACTAATTGGTCTTTCTGAGATTTCTGGGAAAGTACCAATGTCCATCCCATGAGGCAATTAAAATGGACAGCAACAATTTTTCACACCCTCCAAATAACTGGGGAAACTGGCAAAATTCCCCAGCAGTCTCTATCCCATCAAGTAATTTGCTGTGGGGGGGTGGAAATCGGCAAGTTGAGCCAACGGGAAGAGCATGGCAAGCATTAAGTGCAGTAGCTATAAATGCTCAGGATTTTCTAAGTATTGCCATTTATAATTTCCAGCCAGTCGTACCCAGAATAACATTTGTTAACCCGCTATTTACAGGTAACACCGGGTATACAGCCGATGAATTTTTCAGTAAAAACCCAAGTATTATGCAAATTACCAAAACTATTCGTGAAGGCTCTAATGAGGAGAATAACACCATTTTCCATAGATTTAAGGATGTTTCAGAAGACCAACATCTACCCGGTGGATCATCCCTAAATACCTCTGATAACGAAGGTGAATTGTCTGGTATATGGCAGTGCGAGCCATCAAGACATAAGGAAATTGTCAAAAGTCAACGGCCAGTTTTAGACGCTGACAAAAAACGACGGAGACGTGAGGAAGCTAGATTACTGATATATAAATCAACCCACGACGGGTTAACTGATTTATATAACAGATCCTACTTTATGAGGGAACTGGACGAAGTAGTAGAACGGGCAAAAGAAGATCCCGAATACCAATTTGTGGTACTACTTTTGGATGTAGATCGGTTCAAAATAATTAATGACAGTCTCGGTCATCAAGTCGGGGATCGCCTATTAGAGGGGGTAGGAGAACGATTAAGGGAGTGCATCCCACCTTGGCATACTGTAGCGCGTCTGGGGGGAGATGAATTTGCTATTTTGTTTGATGACCTCAACAATTTAACCCAAATATCCCAGACGGCACAAAACATCCAATATCATCTACAACAACCTATTATTTTAGGGGAACAGGAAGTCTTTAGCACTGTTAGCATTGGTATTGCGATCAGTAATGTCAGCTATAGCAACGGCAAAGAAATTCTCCGAGATGCAGACACAGCGTTATCGCAAGCGAAAAGGAAAGGAAAAGCCTGTCATGTAATATTTAACCCTACGATGCACCGCCAGGCTTGGGATCGTATGCAGCTTGAAAATGATCTGCGTCATGCCATTGAACGTCAGGAATTGCAACTACACTATCAACCGATTATTTCCCTGGAGACGCTAGAGATTATCGGCTGCGAGGCTTTAATACGTTGGGAACATCCCAAGCGAGGCTGGGTGTCTCCTAGTCAATTTATCCCCATTGCGGAAGAAACTGGACTGATCCAACCGATTGGAGAGTGGGTGCTGCGGTCCGCGTGCGAAACATTGCACCGTTGGCAGTTAATGTTTCCCCAGGGAAAACAGCCATTTATGAGTGTGAACCTATCGACGTATCAATTAACTAACCCCCAATTAGTTAATAAGGTTCAGACAATTTTGGAAGAAACTGGCTGTGATCCCTGTAGGTTAAAACTGGAATTGACGGAAAGCACTATTGCTGAATATGCAGAGGTGGTGGTTCCCCAAATGAGAGAACTTAGCGAATTGGGGATCAAATTATGTATTGATGACTTTGGAACTGGGTATTCTTCGCTCAGTCGCCTATATCACTTTCCGATTCATACGCTGAAGATTGATCGCTCTTTCATTGAGGGGATCGATGAATCTCAGGATCAACTAAAAATTGCTTATGCCATTGTCAATTTAGCCCATACCCTGGGACTAGAGGTGATTGCAGAGGGTGTGGAAACTCCGGAACAAATGGCTGTATTGCAAGCCTGGGGATGCCAACTGTGCCAGGGATATTTATTCTCTAAGGCTGTTGATGACCAGAAAATGGAACAATTCCTGAGCCAAGGCAGGATCATGCTTTCGGCTACGGAAACCTTACGAGAATGGCAGCGGTTTGCTGAAGAAATTGAAAGGCTCATCAAACCTCTAGAAAAAGGATGCCCCGGAAAAGTCAATCCTAACATTCATATTGCTTGAGGTAGCTAGGCTACAGAAACTTTTGTGAATGTCCTAGCTAACTGAAATCGACTATTGGGAGAATTAATTATGAGTGCAGAACTTTTAGGGATCCTGTTCCCCGAACCTTTGGTAGCAGCTTATCAGAGAGCAGTGGCTGATTTGACGAAAACCAAACAACAATTACATGAAAGTCAACAGGAACTTTGGGATCTTCGTCAGGTGGTCAACCGGACCACCCCAGGAGCATGGGTAGACGAAAATGGCACACTTGTGGAAATTAACGAGGGATTTATTGAGGTTTTCGGTTACGGTGCAGAACAGTTAATCGGTAAACTGCATCCGTTGCTCAATTCTAAATGCTATAATGCGGATTTTTGGGAAGAGAAGGTCTGGTCTGTGGTTAGATCTGGCGGTGTCTGGCGCGGTGAACTGCAAAACTGTACTTTGACGGGACGAGAGGTTTGGCTGGAAACGACTATTGTACCTTTGATGAAAACAGGTGCTACCCCAGATAAGTATTGGGTACTTACCCAGGATATTACGGAACGCAAGGAAATTGAGTTGGAACTGACCCAACTTTCCTGGGTGGCGAGTCAAACTGATAATGCGGTGATTATCTGCGATCGCCATGGGAAGATTGAATGGGTTAATGAGGCGTTTACTTGGATTACAGGCTACACTCTGGAAGAGGTGAAAGGTCTAACGCCAGGGTCTTTTCTCCAGGGACCTTTGAGTGATACGGAAACTATAGGCCAAATTCGCGCCTGTCTGAAGGAACACAAGCCCTATCGTGGGGAGTTGATTAACTATAAACGCCATGGGAGTCCCTACTGGCTGTCTATTAGCATTACTCCGATTTTTAACCACCAGGGGGATCTGACTAAGTTTATTGCGATTGAAACTGATATTAGCGATCGCAAAAAGATGGAGGAAGCCTTACGACAAAGTGAGGTGAGAAATCGCAGCCTGATTGAAGCGATCCCCGATTTAATGTTTCGTCTGAACCGAGATGGGGTGTTTCTTGACTATTTCCCGTCTAAGGATGATCGGGTGACAGAATCTAAAGAAGTTCTGGGAAAAACGGTTGAGCAAGTCTTTTCGGAGGACCTGGCCTGGTGGACACGCCACTATTTAGAATTAACTTTAACTAGCGGACAGTCTCAGTCTGGGGAATATATGCTGCCTTTTGAGGAAGGATGGCGCACCTATGAGGCTCGCTATGTTAAAAGTGGGGATGATGTGGTTTTGGCGATCGTGCGCGATATTACGGATCGCAAGGCTATAGAGGCGGCTTTATTAGTTGAACAGCAATTGGAAAAACAAAAAGCGGCTCAACTGGAAAAAGCGTTAGACAAACTACAACGCACCCAAACCCAACTAATTCAAGCTGAAAAGCTATCGAGTTTGGGTCAAATGGTGGCGGGAGTGGCTCATGAGATTAATAATCCTCTGGCTTTCATTCATGGGAACTTAATATATTTGGATACCTGTATTAAGGATATTCAATATATGCTGTGTATGTACCATAAATATTACCCTGAGCCACTGCCAGAACTTAAAGAGGCTGTAGCTGATATTGATGTGGATTTTATGCTAGATGACTTACCCAAGGCTTTGGAATCAATGAAGTTGGGAACCCATCGCATTCAGGAAATTGTTACGTCCCTACGCAATTTTTCGCGACTAGATGAGGCGAAAATGAAGGCGGTTGATTTGCATGAGGGAATTGAAAGCACTTTGCTGATTTTACAAAATCGCCTGAAGGCAAAGGCGGAACAAGGGGAGACAAATATTATCCGCGATTATGGGGAACTGCCTAGGGTAGAGTGCCATGCTTCCCAGATTAATCAGGTGTTCATGAATTTAATATCAAATGCGATCGATGCTTTGGGAAATCAACCCGCACCTAGGGAAATCAAGATTAGCACCAGGTTAGAATTGGCTGAATATGAGGAAAACATGGATATGGTTGTTGTGGAGATTTCCGACAACGGCCCCGGAATCCCGGAGTTAGTCAGACAACAGATATTTAACCCATTTTTTACTACTAAACCTGTGGGAAAAGGGACGGGATTAGGTTTGGCTATATCTCATCAAATTGTAGTAGAAAAACATGGGGGAAAAATAGAATGTATTTCTGAACTAGGAGAAGGAACTAAGTTTATCGTTTCTCTGCCTTTGAATTGCACGAAGATTGATAGGGAACAATTAGTCTAATGCTTGCTAAAGCTAAGGCCTCTGTAATCTCAGTCAATAAATTATTGATTATCCAGATGATTCCTAGAGATAGGTAAAGGACGCATCCGACTCAGTTTATCGACGGCCCATTGCGCGGTTTCTCTGACATCGGCTTCGGGATCATCCATTGCTCTTTGGAGAATCTGGCTAGTTTGGTACATTAAATCATAAATTCGGGTTAGATCCCGAATGGCATTTTGTCGTACCTCTGGGTTTTCATCCTGCAAGGAAAAAACCAGGGCCTTACTCATGGGCTTGATACAGCGGGTGCTAATTTCTGCTAAGGCTGCCAATATTTTGCTACGCTGCTTGGAGTCTGATGTAAATAGCAAGTTTACCAGAGGTTCGATCGCTCTGGAATCCCCCTGTTGGGCTAACTCCCAAATGGCTTTGCTGCGATGATTGGGGTTAGGATACTGTAGTTGTAAAATTAGTTCCTCAATGCGATCGATTTTGACAGGCTGGGGACTCTCGGCTACTAAGGTGGGTTCAGTGGGGACTGAAGGGGGAGGCGGCGCTTCTGTAGTAGATTCGGTGACGGGGGTAGGGGGAAGATTAATTAAACCATTCTCGGAAATGGGGGGGTCTGCTTCGGGGGGCGCTTCTATGGCTGGAAACTGTATTAAGGTCTGAGGGGAGGCGGCGGAAATTTCGGGCGCGGGTTGTGGTTGGGTAGTCTGTTGGGTTTCCTGGGACTCTTCCTCTAAGTCGGGGGTAGCCAGAAGCCGAATTAGAATAAATACAGCCCCACCGGTGACAACTACTCCACCAACTCCTAAAAGAATCAGGGCTTTTGGGAAACCTGAAAGGAATTTTACCTGATTGTTGCCATTGCTGTTACTGTTTTCCTGTGCTAAAAGCAGACTTTCAGAAGTTGTAGCGGCTAGGAAGGGAGATGGGGAGATCATCCCAGCAGTTTCCCTCAGCTGTTGCGCTACGGTTAAACTCTGGCTAGGACTAGCGGCAACTAATCCTGACCCAGTTAAACTTAGTGACAAAAATAACATTAAATGATCCAAAGCCATGAAACTTAAAGGGGGTGATAACTAAGGGCTACTTGAAAACGCGCTTTGGCTGGTTAGAGGAATGCGATCGCCAATCTGGGCTTCATGGTAACATTTTTGTTGCGCCTTGCGGTTGATGCACCCTACGCCATATTAGCGAATTATGGGGGCGATCGCCAATCAATGGGAATCGATAAGGGTCCCCCTGGTATAAGTCGGGTTTAGTCGGGGCTAGTTTTGGGCTATGCTTCCCTAGATCAGACAAATCTACACCAAACCAGGTTATATAATACTAATCTTAAAGCTGCTGATTTAGCGAAAGCCAAGCCAACAGACCTAACACGGCTTTATTTAAGTCAGTCACGCTATCCTAAAGGGGTGTCAACTGCGAGGAGCTAATTGGAATCATGCTAATCTCAAGGGAGTTAATCTCGTGGGTGCTGATTTGACGGAAACTGGGCTGATGATAACTTATCTCAAAAAGGCTATGATGCCCAATAGTGAAATTCCGAGATTACCCACCATAACCTGTAAGTGCTTTTCTGGTCAACTTTCCAGCTTTTCCCATTACCTGAAAGTAGCGGCTATTTTATCGGTTTACTAATTCAGGGTTAAAAGCGATAATAGATATCCTTGTCTATCAAATGGTTATTAATCAACTAGGGAACGGCTTACAGCTTGTTCACCAGTCGCTTAATACATTCCCCTCACCCTAAATCCCTCTCCCCAAGAGGTAGAGGGACTTTGAGAGGTGATCAGATGATTTATGAACAGGCTGTAACGGGGAAAACGGGAAAGATAGCAGCATGAATTTACAGGCTAATTTGCAGGTTGAGATGGTCACTAACTCTACCAGTCGGAAGGTCAGCCTAAATCAGATGGAAGCCTCCAAACCAACAGTCCAAATACCAGGGTATGAAATTCTCGATCTCATCTACAATGGCTCGAGTACGTCTGTTTATCGTGCTTTGAGTAGTAGCGATCGCCAACCTGTGGTAATTAAATTATTACACGATCGCTATCCTACCGCCAATGAATTGGAGAAATTTCGCCACCAATATACTATCGCCGAGTACCTCAAAGGATTACCAGGAATTGTTAATATATTAACTCTGCAACCCTATGGTAATGGGTTAGCCTTAATTATGGCTGATGATGGGTTGATATCTTTGGCTGAATATATCTATGAGTATCCCCTTGATGTACCCAAATTTTTGACCGTCGCCACGGCTATTGTTCAAATTATTGAAGGTCTACACCGTCGCCAAATTATCCACCGGGATATTAAGCCTCAAAATTTGCTGATTGAGCCAATTACTTTAGCTATTCAGTTGATTGACTTTAGCATTTCTGTGAGACTCTCAGATCAGGTAATTTTACACCATCAGAATAAAGGATTAGAAGGGACTCCGGCTTATATTGCGCCAGAACAAACGGGACGCATTAATCGAGGGGTTGATCACCGGACAGATTTTTATTCTCTGGGGGTAACTTTCTATCAGTTATTAACGGGAAAATTACCTTTTAAATACAATAACCCCATGTCGTTTATTCACGCTCATATTGCCAAAAAACCTCAGCCTCCCCATGTCATTAAGCCAGAAATTCCGTTAATTATTAGCGATATAATTATGAAATTGATGGCTAAAAATCCTGAAGATAGATATCAAAATGCTTGGGGTATCTATATGGATTTGGTCGCCGCCAAAACACAATGGGAAATCGACTACCAACAGACGATTAAGCTGGGTGTTCCCTATTCAAATTCGCCGTATAATTTGATAAAATTTAGGTCAGTAGAACTGACAGAAAACCTATCTTTAGACCCTCAAATGCAGTCGGAGGTTGACCAAAAATTACAACGGTTAAATCCCTTGACTCAAAGGCTACTACAACAGGCGGCTTGTTTGGGGGATGAATTCGCCTCGGATATTTTATTGAGCGCTTCTCAGCTCTCACCAGGTCAAATGGGAGAGGTTTTAGATGAGGCGATCGCTGCTAATTTAATTGAGTTAGTAACCGCCAACTGCTATGGTTTTGTTAACCCTAGTATCCGCGTGGCTGCTTATCATCAAATTCTCCCTCACCAACGACCTGCTATCCATCTGGAATTGGGAAGACGGCTTTACCCATATCTAACCGCACAACCCTCTGATTCTCAGGAAAAAATATTACATTTTCTGGTAGTCAATCAGTTGAATTTGGGTGTAGAATTGATGGGGGAACAGTGGGAAAGGGATAGATTAGCAGAACTGAATTTAACCGCTGGATTTTGGGCTGTAGAAAAGCAAAATTACCCTCATGCGATCGGATATTTGATGGTGGGTATCGGTTTAATTGGTGTGGAGGGATGGACAAGACAATATGAACTGACTTTAGCACTTTATACCCAAGCCGCACGGGTGGCTTATCTGGTTGGTAATGGGGAACAGATGAGTCAATGGTGCGATCGCATTTTGGCGGAAGCTAAAACTTTGGCTGATCAGGTAACAGCCTGGGAATTAAAAATATTGGTAGACCTTGCTCAAAATAAATCCCAGACACCGATTATTAATACCCTGAATTTATGTCAACAACTGGGGGTAGAAATTCCCCTGGTTCCCGGGGAGGATATATTACAACAGGCGCGGGTTAAATTCCTGAGTCTATCTAATTTAGAACCTGATAATTATCCGAGGGAATTATCTCCTAATTCTCCAGCTAATCAGACCCGGCGCGCGGCGGTAAATCTACTCTCATTAATTTGGGAAGCCAGTCGCCGTTATTACCCCCAAATGTCGCAGCTTATTGGCTGGGAATTAGTCAACTTATCAGTGGAGTTGGGAATAAGCGATCGCCTAGCTGTAGCCTACGCCGCCACCGGTTTAATCTTGACCGAATCAGGAGATTTAGATAGGGGATATGCTTATGGTAAATTAGCCTTAAAATGGCTGGATAAGTTAGATTTTATTCCCTTAAAGTCCAAGGTGTTAGAATGGGTTAATCAAGGGATTAGACCTCGCTGCGAGTCCCTAGCTAATTGGCGTTCTTCTCTACCTGCTGAACAGTTACCCCGCTTGGCTTATTTAACTGGGGTTGATAATGGTTCTTTGACTCCTACCGAAGCCATTAACACCCTCAAGGGTACTTTGACTTTAGAAGAGTGGTTAGGGAACTCATCACCAGAGAGATTAACCTTTAATGATTATCTCGATCGCTTAATGGTGGCTTATATTTTGAGAGACTTTCCTAGGGGTTGGGAGTATGCACAGTTAGCCAGAAATCATGTGAATAACGTCATTTGTGTGGTGTCAAAGGCGCTATTTTATGCCTATGATTCCTTAATTCAATTAGCCATTAATCCCCCACCGCTAGAAGTTGGGGAAACCGTTAGGAATAATCAGGATATTATCGAATCTTTTTGTGTGTCCGCACCGCAAAATTTTCGGCATTTATGGCAGTTAGTGGAAGCTGAAAAATATCGAGTTTTAGGAAACCGTATTCAGGGGATCGAAGCCTATGACCGCGCCATAGAATTAGCTCAAAAACATGGTCATAAACGCGAGTTGGCGGTAGCTAATGAACGAGCAGCACTGTTTTATTTAGACTGGGAACGGCATAAAATTGCTCGGACTTATTTAATTGATGCCTATTATGGTTATGCAAATTGGCAAGCATCCGCTAAAATAAAACTCCTAGAATCTGGTCATTTTTCATTATTAAAACCCATTTTATATCACCATAAATCAGAGTATTTGGGCGCTACAGAAACGATTATTTCTAGTAGTACAGGCTCCAATGTTTTGGACTTGTCCACCACCATTACAGCAGCTCAAGCCTTATCGGGAGAAATTGATTTAAAAAAGCTGTTATCTAAGTTGATGCAGGTGCTACTAGAGACGGCTGGCGCGCAAAAGTGTTGTATTATTTTAGGCGATCGCCTATCCAATTTGGCTATAGAAGGGGTCGCCATTTGTGATATGATATCTACATCTAATTCCACCAAAAAGACTCCGGGTAAAATTCAAGTTATATCAGTGTTAGAGTCTATTCCTGTCACCATGACCCAACAATTATCTCAGGGGATTATCGAGTTGGTCATGTCTACGGAAAAACCTGTCATTTTTGATAATGTTAGCCGTGATTTTATCAAGCCAGAGGATGAATATTTACAAGATAATCAACTATTATCTCTACTGTGTATGCCGATTCATCATCGCGGCGACTTGGTGGGTGTTTTATATTTAGAAAACAATTTGATTTACGGCGCTTTTACCTCAGAAAGACTACAAATTCTCAATGTTTTATTTTCTCAAGCTGCTATTTCTATTGGTAATGCTCGACTTTACTCGAAAATGCGGGAAGGGGAGCGACGCATGACCCAATTTTTAGAAGGAATGCCAGTGGGTGTGGCGGTAGTTGATAGTGTGGGGAAGTTACAATATATCAATCAACAAGCCAAAAATTTGCTGAATCAAAAGCTAAAATTAGGGGATATTTGTGATGATTTTTTGCCCCTGCTACAGCCATTGGTAGATAGTTCTCCAGACAGTCCCAATGCTGTTGATATAGATCAAGAACAAAGAGCGATCGCCAATTTTCTGGAAATTAATCAAGGCGATAAATTAATCCCTATTGAAAGTTGGGTAACTCCTTATTATGACCAAGAAGGTGATTTAGTCTATGCCATTATTGCCTTTCAAGATATTACCGAGCAACAACAACGAGAAATTGCTCTCCGAGAAGCTGAGGAAAGATATCGCAGTATTTTTGAAAATGCCTTAGATGGTTTATTTCAGAGTACCCCCGATGGCAAATTTATCCGAGCAAATCCCGCCATGGCTAGGATATTAGGCTATAATTCTCCAGAGGATGTCATCAACATTTGTGAGGATATTTCCCAGCAAATATATGTCAATCCCGACGATCGCATAACTTTTGAAAGATTAATCAGAGAACAGGGGGAAGTCTCCAACTTTGAATGTCAGTTTTATCGCCAAGACGGTACCAAAATCTGGATTTCTGAAACCGCGCGAGCCGTCCGAAACCAGTCCGGCGATTTACTCTACTATGAGGGACTATTGGAAGATATTACCTCACGCAAAATCGCCGAAAAAGAGCGATTAGAGTTATTAAATGAACTCTCCGAATTAAATCAGAATTTAGATAAAGCCTTAGACGCGGAATTTGAAATGACAGACGCTGCGGGTCGGTTTGTACCTCATCAGTTTCTTTCCTGCTTAGGTTATGAAAGTCTAGTCGAAGTTCAACTAGGAACTGCTGTCCAGAAAGAAATGTCAATTTTATTTTCTGATATCCGAGACTTTACCAGTTTATCCGAGGGTATGACACCGGAAGATAGTTTTAAGTTTATCAATGCTTTTTTAA
This sequence comes from Limnospira fusiformis SAG 85.79, assembly GCF_012516315.1. Taxonomy (NCBI): domain Bacteria; kingdom Bacillati; phylum Cyanobacteriota; class Cyanophyceae; order Oscillatoriales; family Sirenicapillariaceae; genus Limnospira; species Limnospira fusiformis. Next base: position 6,419,673 of record NZ_CP051185.1, read on the forward strand.
GCCGTATGGAACCAGAAATTTTAGATAATTATGGTTTCATTGATAAATATATTGGCGATGGAATTATGGCTTTATTTGGCGAAAAACCCGACCACGCTGTTCAGGCGGGAATTGCTATGTTAAAACAATTAAGTGAGTATAATTTGACCCGTAGTAGACCCGGAAGGCGACCTATCCGCATTGGGGTAGGCATTCATACAGGAACCCTCATGCTGGGAACTGTTGGTGGTCGCAACCGCATGGATAGTACCGTTATTGGAGATGCGGTTAATTTAGCGGCTCGCATTGAGAGTCTCACCAAAAATTATAGCGTGTCCTTCCTAATTACCCACCAAACCTTTATGGGATTAGATGACCCTAATCAATACGCCTTTAGAATTATTGACCGAGTGAAGGTGAAGGGGAAAACTGATGCGGTAACAGTTTACGAGTTTTTTGATGCTGACCCCCCAGAATTACACGCTAAAAAGTTAGCAACTAAGGTATTATTTGAGCGTTCCCTATTCCTTTATTATCTCAACCATACCTTAGAAGCTAAACAGGGATTTCACGATTGTTTATCTCAAAATCCTAACGATATGGTGGCTAGAATTTATTTAAATCGTTGCTGGGAAAAACTCCGCTTGAGTTAGAATTTACCCCCTTACATAAACTTTTTAACAACCCCACTTAAATCTTGATTGAGGGGAGTACCCAAAGCCGTAAATTTCCATTTACCATTGTCTCGGTAAAGTTCCCCCATCAACATAGAAATTTTTTGGTCGTATGAAGGGTCTGCTGAGAGGTTATATAAAGCCATTTCTTTACCTTTAGCATCTACCACTCTCACAAAAGCATTTTCTACCTGACCAAAATGCTGTTGGCGAGTTTTAGCTTGGTAAATACTTACCCCAAGAATAATGTGGCTGTACCTATCGGAGATAGAATTTAAACGCAGAAAAATACACTCATCATCCCCTTCTCCCTCCCCAGTTAAGTTGTCTCCAGAGTGATAAACTGTGCCATCACTAGACTTTAAATGACCATAATAAATCACATCATCTTTATAATTGCCGATTTTGCCACTATTGGAGAGTAAGATAGCATAAGCATCCAAGTCAAAATCGGCATTGACTCCCAGTAAATTACCGAAAAACCCCTTAGATTCTACTACATCCCATCCTAAACCCATCATCACATTAGATAGGTCATATTGACTTTTATCAAGAACAATACTCTGTCCTTTTTTCAGGTTGATACTCATGGTAAAATCTCCAAATTTTGCATCATAACAATCAGTCAGCAATCGGATTTCTATCATTTATCTGATAGTTAATGGCTTAGTTAACTACTTCTCCCAGAATTTTTATTCTGCTTGAATATTGTTTATATTTCATCAGAATTAATCCAGAAATCCGGTTGCTAATTAGTTAATTTTGACTGCCAATTTCTCACTTTGCGAATGAGATTAAGTCAACGCCAAAGGTACTTTAAACGTACTTATCTACGAAACTTTGTAATCCCTCATTATATCCCTGTCCAACTGCATGAAATCGCCATTCGCCACCTTTCTTATATAACCGACCAAATTCGACGGCGGTTTCCCGAGAAAAGTCTTCTTCTAGGTCATATTTAGCAATCTCGGTATTATTTTGCTGGTCATAAATACGGATATAGGAATTGCGGACTTGACCGAAATTTTGTCGCCGTTGGTCTGCTTCGTGAATTGTGACGACAAAAATCAATTCTTCGATCGCAGAATTAACCAGATTTAGATCAATTTCCACCACCTCATCATCACCAAGTCCCGACCCAGTGCGATTATCTCCTAAATGTCTAACTGAGCTATCAGGGGACTTCAAATTATTGTAGAATACAAAGTATTCATCTTGGGGGATTTTCCCATTGCTGGCTAACATAAACACGGAAGCATCTAAATCAAAATCCACCCCGGTATCAGTAGCATTGATATCCCATCCTAAACCAATTCCCACTTCTTGCAGTCCGGGGGACTCTTTGGAAAGATTAATCCGCTCACCTTTTTTGATATTGACTGACATCTTAGGTTCTCCTTGAACTCAATTTAGCTTTGAAAAACAATGCGTTTCTGATATTCGTCTTCTGTCATCATGCTATGGGAGTCAGCTACCCTATCCAAAAATATGATCCCTTCTAAGTGGTCATATTCATGCTGAAAAATACGAGCGACAAACCCAGTTAGTTCTCGGTGTTGAAGATGACCATCACGGCTGGTATATTCAACTTCGATCGCCTGATAACGGTTAACAATTCCCCGGATTCCCGGAACACTTAAACAGCCTTCCCAGTCAGCCACCATTTCCTCAGATTTACCGATAATTTTGGGGTTAATCATAGCGGTGGGTTCCATTTCGGGCGCTGCTGGATAGCGGATACTAGGACGGGAAGCGATGACTAAGATACGATCGCTATATCCCACCTGTGGCGCAGCGATACCCACGCCATTTTTTTCAATCACCGTTGCCATTAAATCATCAATCAGAGACTGAATACGCGCTTCCCAGATATTAGCAACAGGTTGAGCATGGTCACGCAGCACCGGGTCGCCCAACTGAGTAACCGCGAGTATATCTCCCATAGCAATGCCTCCAAAATTCACAAACCGAGGTAGAACCGTTTAGCCAGTTGTTTGAGATGGCAAATTCCCAGTTTTCACTTGCAATATCTGTGAACTTCCGTTGCGATTCACCTCAATTTCTAGTATACTACCGACCGCCTTACTTTGTACAATCTGCTGGACTCTTTCAGAGGTTGTAATAGTTTGTTGGTCAAGATTCAGAATCACATCTCCCGGTTGCAGTCCGGCTATGTCAGCGGGGGAACCAGATACGACATTCACAATTAATACCCCATCAGTGTCAGGAATAGCAAATGGCAAATCTTGACTATTTTGGAGTTCTTGGCGGAATCTTTTGGTCAGCGTCATCATTTCAATTCCCAAATAGGCGTGTTCAGCGCGACCGGAAGCGATTAGCTGTTGAGCAATTTGTTGAGCATGATTAATGGGGATCGCAAATCCCAAGCCCTGAGCGCCGCTGATGATGGCTGTATTCATCCCAATGACCTCTCCCTTAGCATTCAGCAGGGGACCGCCAGAATTACCAGGGTTAATAGCAGCATCAGTTTGGATGAATCCTATACGCTTATCAGGAACACCGACATCACTGCTAGAACGTCCTGTAGCGCTAATAATTCCGACGGTTACGGAGTTATCAAGTCCGAGGGGGTTTCCAATGGCGATCGCCCATTCTCCGGGGGAGAGTTGTTCAGAATTTCCGATAGTGACAGTGGGTAAATTGGTCGCGTCAATTTTAATCACGGCTACATCTGTGACCGAATCAGTACCCAACACCTGACCATCATAGCGGCGACCATCTTTTAATATAACCTGGACGGTATCGGTACCTTCGACGACATGGCTATTGGTGAGAATGTGACCATCAGGAGATAAAATAAAGCCGGAGCCAGTCCCTTCCTCAAAGCGATCGCCAGGGGGACGCATACCCCTAGGAGGATTAAAGAAGTCCCTAGGGAGAGAATTCTCGAAACGATCGCGACTGACCCGCCGAGAAGCATTAATTCTCACCACCGCCGGACCGACCTTATCGACTGCTTCTACAATAAAGTTAGAGGCTCGGTCTGAGGAGGGATTAAAGGGGTGATTAAACCAATTAGGGGCGTTCAGTCTAGGTTGGGGTCTAGTTTCTGTGTTACCGAGAGCGGTGCTATCTGGGGAACTGACCTGAGAGGCTGTCTCGTTAGGATTACCAGGGTCGCCTAATTTGTTCTGTAGCCAGCGATCGCCTATTAATGCTCCGGTTCCGCCAATCAGCAAAAACAGAAAATAGATAACAGGGTGTTTCCAAAAGCCTTTTCCAGTGGTATCAGTCATAATGACTCAAATATAATTTAGTAGGGGGCTGTCCGGGGTTAGCATCTGATACCAACTTCCCGTCATGATCAGGCACTTTGTCCCAATTTAACATGATTCTTGCCGGCTCTGG